>DATFJO010000155.1:0-5780 GCA_035269145.1 Tangfeifania sp.
AGACTTAAGCGATGTTCCGGCTTCACCTTCTGTCAGGCGGCTGGCCCGCGAAATGGATGTGGACATTACTAAAGTAGAAGGAACCGGCCCCGGCAACCGTATTTCACAAGAAGATGTGAAGCAATATGCAGGAGAATCGGAAGCTGCGCCCGCAGAAAAAGCAGAAACGAAAGCCATTGAATTGCCCGATTTTTCACAATGGGGAGCTACTTCGCGCGAGTCGTTGACAACCATCCGCAAAATTACTTCGAAAAACGTGCAGCAGTCGTGGCAAACCATTCCGCATGTTACACAATTCGATGAAGCAGACATTACCGAACTGGAGAATTTCAGAAAAAAATATCAAAGCAAAGCCGAAAAAGCAGGAGGCAAATTAACTGTTACAGCTATTTTGCTGAAAATTGCCGGATTTGCACTTCAGAAATTTCCGCGGTTCAATGCCAGCATCGATTCGCAAAATGAGGAACTTGTTTACAAACATTACTATAACGTGGGCATTGCCGCCGACACACCAAAAGGGCTGCTCGTGCCGGTAGTGCGCGATGTTAACAGTAAATCGCTTATTGATTTATCGGTTGAACTCACCGAGCTGGCCCAAAAAGCGCGCGACAAGAAAATATCACCCGACGAAATGCAGGGAGGAAATTTCACCATTTCGAACCTCGGAGGAATCGGAGGTACAGCTTTTACACCGATTGTACTGCCGCCGCAGGTTGCTATTTTGGGCGTTGCACGTTCAGCATACAAACCGGTTTATGTGAACGGTGAGTTGGAAAAAAGACTGATTATTCCGCTTTCGCTTTCCTACGATCACCGCGTGATTGACGGAGCCGACGGAGCCCGCTTCCTGCGCTGGATTTGCGATGTAATTGAAGACCCGTATGCAATTTTACAGTAAGGGCCTCCCCTAACCCCTCCAAAGGAGGGGGATAAGAAGAAAAGCTGAATTAAAGCCTCGTATTTTGAAAGAATAATCGTATGCTGAAAACACAGGACAAATGATTTGTAAAAAATTAATGGTATGAACGACAATAAAAAACATGAATTGGTAATTATTGGCGCCGGGCCAGGCGGTTATCGGGCTGCATTTATGGCAGCCGACCTCGGACTGGAAGTCACCCTCATCGACCCGGAAATCAATCCGGGTGGAGTTTGTCTCTACCGCGGATGTATCCCAACAAAAGCCTTGCTGCACCTTTCAAAAATAAAAACCGATGCAGAAGAAGCGTCCGACATGGGAATAAAATTCACATCGGCTGAAGTGGATGTGGATAAAATCAGAAACTGGAAAGACAAGGTGGTAAAAAAACTCACCGGCGGTTTGGGACAATTAGTGAAAGCACATAAAATTACCTACCTGAAAGGAATGGCAAAATTCCTCGACTCAAAAACCCTGGAAGTTGATTTGGCCGATGAAGGCAAAAAAAAGATCAGCTTCGAAAATGTGATTATCGCCACCGGCGCCAGTCCCATTCAACTGCCAAATATTAAAACAGACGATCCGCGAATCATGAACTCTGCGGCTTCGCTCGATTTAAAAGACATTCCCGGAAAAATGCTGGTCGTTGGCGGAGGATACATCGGCCTGGAAATGGCAACCATCTACAGGGCGCTGAACACCGAAGTTTCAATTGTTGAAATGACCGGTGACTTTATGCCCGGCATGGACAAAGATTTGATTGCCACTTACAAAAAGGCTAATAAAGCCGCTTTCAAAGACGTATTTTTCGAAACCAAAGTTACCGGCATAGGAAAAAAAGGCGACAAGCTGAAAGTAGATTTTGAAGGTAAAGAAGGCAAAACATTTAGCAAACAATACGATAAAGTCCTCGTTTCAATCGGGCAAAAACCAAATTCCAAAAACCTTGGACTGGACAACACTTCGGTTGAAACAGACGACAAAGGATTTATAAAGGTGAACAATCGACAGAAGACGTCTGAAAAAGGCATTTTTGCCATTGGCGACGTTGCAGGGCCGCCATTGCTGGCCCACAAAGCCAGTTACGAAGGCCGTGTTGCAGCCGAAGTTATTGCCGGGAAAAAAGCTGCCAACGATGCCCGGTCAATTCCCGCAGTTATTTATACCGAACCTGAAATTGCCACCTGTGGGCTAAGCGAAAACGAAGCAAAAGAAAAAAACATCGACTACAAAGTGGTCAAATTTCCGTGGTCGGCTTCGGGCCGGTCGGTAGCGATGAACGAAAACAGCGGTTTTACAAAACTGCTGGTTCATCCTGAAAACGAACGGATTCTCGGGGCAGGAATTGTCGGGAAAAATGCCGGCGACATGATTCCGGAACTGGCACTTGCCATTGAAATGGCAGCTACAGCCGAGGATGTGGCAATGACCATTCATCCCCACCCCACACTTTCGGAAACCATTATGGAAGCAGCCGAGATGTTTTACGGACATCCGGCACATACATTCATGAAAAAATAAAAATGAGAATAATATGAGAACAATAATTATTAGTGACATCAACAGTGAAGCAGAAACAATAATTCCTTTTGGATTGCGTGTTGGACGGGCTTTTGAAACAGAAACCGATGTTTTGCACATCATCGATTCAAGAGCCCTGCAGGGAGAGTACAGTCAGGTTTCTGACTCCCAGTCGATAACCCCCGGAAGCAAACTCTCACAAAAAGAAATTTTTGAACGGGAAGAAGGCCTGGCCGAGAAAAAAATGGATAAAATATTAAGCGCGGAAGCTTCACGTTTAAACTACCCGCTAAAAGTAAACCGGGTGATTGCTGAAAATACCGTGGAAGACGAAATTATAAAACGAAACGGCGGGGAAGAAACTACAATTTTTGTGATAAGCTCCCAACCCGACGGAACCATCTTTCAGTCGCTCGACGAAATTTTAAGTGTGCTGAAATCAGCCGGGGCCATTGCTGTAATTGTTCCCCCCGAAAAAGAATACAGGGATTTTGAAAAAATAGTTTTACCTGTTGACTTTGAACACGACGAAATAACCCAGTTTACCGACGTTAAATTTGTTATTGACAGATTTGAGCCATTTATAAATGTGGTGAGCGTTACCGGCAGTAAAAGCTACCTCGAAATGGAGCTAAAAAGCGAATCCTGGAAAAAAAATGCAAAAAAATCATTTCTGTCCACAACAGTAAAAACAAATGTGCTGGAAGGAAAAGATTTTGCTGAAACAGTTACCAAATTTGTGCACCGGAACAAGCCGGATGTGGTAATGCTTTTCAGGAAAAAACAAAACCCGGTTGAAAGTATATTTAAAGACGACGCAGCCACAAAAATTATGAAACATGTAGATGTTCCGCTCCTGGTGTATTTCCGAAAATAATTCCGGAAAATTGCCGCAAAAGTGTGTTGTCGGTCCCGGATGTGAAGATCCTCTACAAAACGACCCAATTTCTCCACATCCGGGGTTTCGGGTCAAACAAGTTTTCATTGAAAACCAGCTCCAAAACCACTGTATTTCAGCATACTAAAAAACAACCGCCCGATTCTGGCACACTTTTGTAATTACCATTGGAATAAAAACCTACTGATTAAAAAAAAAGAACAATTATGAAGCGGAGTTTAAAAGAATTAAAAGGATACTCATTACAGGCAATCGACGGAGAAAAAGGAAAAGTAAAAAATTTTCTCTTCGATGAAGAGCAGTGGACCGTTCGATATGTGGAAGTTGAACTGGGAAACATTTTTAAAGACAAAAGGGTGCTGATTCCAAAAGAGTTTTTTGGTGAACCCGACTGGGACGAAAAACATTTTCCGGTTCAGTTAACCGTTGAGATGATAAAAAATTCACCCGATCTGGATTTCGATTTGCCGGTTTCACGAAAATACGAAGCCAATTTACTGCATCATTACGAAATTAAGCCCTACTGGCCCGAAACAGTGGCTACGTATGCAGGCCGCGATTCGATGTTCGATCCCAACAATCCGTTTAAAGCTCCCAAAAAAATAACCGACGAAGAAGATTTAAACACCAACCTTCGGAGTTTTAACGAGATAAGAAGCTACTACATCAATGCCATCGATGAGCGTTTCGGGCACATCGACGATCTTATTATCGACGACGAAGAGTGGACAATTATGTACGTTATCATCAGTACAAAAAATATAGTACCATGGGGAAAAGATGTGATGCTCCCAGTTGAAATAATTAACGAAATCAGCTATTTCGAAAAAGAAGCAGTCATTAACCTGCCAAAAGAAACAATAAAAAACGCACCCGAATATAAACCGGCTATGGCAATCAATGCAGAATACGAAAAGGTTTTGTATGATTTTTATGGTCGAAAAATTATTAAATAACATTTATTAATCAATAAAAAGAGGAATAATTATGAAAAAGATGGTAAAAGTAATTGAAGTAATTGCAGCATCAGAAAAAGGATTTAAGGAAGCAACCCAGGTAGCACTGGAAGAAGCTTCGAAATCAGTAAAAAACATTAAGTCAATTTACGTTAAGGAAATGAATGCCAATGTAGAAAACAACGAAATTGTTTCCTACGCTGTAAATGCAAAAGTTTCCTTCGAAATCGATAAATAACTTAAAACATACTGCCCGGTTTTGCCGGGCAGTGTTTTTTAATTTTAACTGAAAAATTATGATTAAAATAGCAATTAACGGACTTGGCAGAATTGGAAGGGCAGTTTTAAAAATTGTTCTTGACAATCCTGATATTCAAGTAGTGGGAATCAATGATCTGGTACCGGTTGAAAATCTGGCTTACCTGCTGAAATACGATTCAGTGTATGGTAAATATGAAAAAGAATTGGATTTCGACGAAAATAACCTGGTAATTTCAGGAAGTACATACCGTGTTTACAATGAAAAAGACCCGGCAAAACTGCCCTGGAAAGATCTGGAAGTGGACGTGGTTTTTGAATGTACCGGAATTTTTACCAAAAGCGACGGACTGAAAAAACACATCGAAGCAGGCGCAAAACATGCTATTCTTTCAGCCCCTGCCAAAAGTGAAGACATTATCACAGTAGTTCACGGAGTAAACAAGCCCGGCGAAGATACCGAAATTTACTCCTGTGCATCGTGCACCACTAACTGCATTACACCGGTGGTTGAAATAATGGAACGAAAACTGGGCGTGAAAAAAGCGATGATGACAACAGTTCATGCCTACACATCGAGCCAGGGAATTGTTGACAGCCCCTCGAAAAAAATGCGCCGCGGACGTGCCGGTGCGGTTAACCTGGTACCAACTTCAACCGGAGCTGCCCAGGCAACCACAAAAGTGCTTACCAATTTGAAAGGCAAATTCGATGGCGTGGCAGTAAGAGTGCCTGTGCCGGTTGGTTCCATTGCCGATATTGTTTTTCTTACCGAAAAACCGACATCCGTTGACGAATTAAACAGTATGTTCAAAGAAGAAGCAAATTCAGAAAAGTACAAAGGAATTCTCGATGCAAGCGAAGAGGAACTGGTATCTACCGACATCATTAAAAATCCGGCTGCTTCGATAGTCGATCTCACAATGACGCAGGTTGTAGATGGCGATATGGTAAAAATTATGGCCTGGTACGACAACGAATGGGGTTACGCCAGCCAAATGGTACGTGAGGCTCTGAAATACAAATAAATTTACATAATAAGCAGTTAATAGTTTCCGGTATTTCATGTAAGTAACTCAACCGGAACAGATTATAAAAAAGCACTGTATAAAAAACCAAAAAAACACGACAGACATGAAAAGATTAGACAATAAAGTAGCAATAGTAACCGGAGGATCGCTGGGAATTGGAAAAGCAACCTGTAAAGTTTTTGCCGAAGAAGGTGCCA
>DATFJO010000156.1:0-5094 GCA_035269145.1 Tangfeifania sp.
CATCCCATCGGTTTCGCAAACAGAATTTTATGCTATCTTTGCGCCACATTTTCAAAAAAATAATTGTAGAATTATGCCAGTAAAAATGAGATTAGCGCGGCATGGCCGCAAACGTTATGCTTTCTACCACGTTGTGGTAGCAGATAGCAGGGCGCCACGAGATGGCAGGTACATTGAACGGATTGGCACGTATAATCCGAACACTAATCCTGCTACAATAGATCTCGATTTCGACAAGGCTTACGACTGGCTTGTAAAAGGTGCCCAACCGACTGACACTGTAAGAGCAATTTTGTCTTACAAAGGTGTCCTCTACAAAAAACACCTGATGGGTGGAGTGAAAAAAGGAGCTTTCGACGAAGACGAAGCTGAACGCCGACTGGATAAATGGATGGCTGAAAAAGAAGCCAAAATCCAGGCGAAACGCGAACGCATTGAGGGTGAGTTAAGCGCAGAAGTTCAAAAACTGCTTGAAGCGGAAGCAAAGCTGAATGAAGAAAGAGCTGCTGCAATTGCTGCCAAAAATGCTGAATTAGCAAAAGAAGTGGAAGACGAAGAGGAAGCTGAAACTGCTGAAGAAAGCACTGAAGAAACTGCGGAAGCTGCTGCAACGGAAGAAGCAACAGAAACTGCAAAAAAAGAGGAAGTGGCAGAAGAACCTAAAAAGGAAGAAAAAGCTGAAGAACCTGTAAAAGAGGAAAAGGCCGAGGAACCAAAAAAGGAAGAAGCTGCTGAAACTGCAAAAGAGGAAAAGGCTGAAGAGCCTGCTGCTCCGGCAAAAGAAGAAAGTGCTGAAAAGCCAGCTACTGAAGAAAAAAAAGCTGAGAAAAAGGAAGAAAAACCTAAAGCTCCGGCTGCTGAAAAAAAATCTGAAGAAGCTGAAAAGGAAGAAAAGAAAGAAGAAGCTCCGAAAGACAAGGACGCCGATTCTAAATGAAAACATTTTGACCAACAATAAAACCACCGGCCGGCAGGTCGGTGGTTTTTTGTTTGTAGTTAACTATCTTTGCCATTATGGAAACAATACCCAAAGCTGATTGCACCAAAATAGGTTTCATCCGAAAAACACGGGGTGTTCATGGCGAACTGGTGCTCGAATTTGAAGAGCAGTTTGAATTCTCGGTAGAAGATGCCACGCGGTTTTTCATGGAAATCGATGGTTTGCTGGTGCCCTTTTTTGTGGCCGAAAACGGGCTAAAGATGAAATCAGCCAAAACGGCTTTTGTCAATTTAAAATGGGTCGATTCCGAAAAATATGCACAGCGGATTGTAGGTACTGATGTTTATCTTTTTACTTCTGAAATAGTGGATCAGCCTGAGGAAACCGGATTATCGCAACTGGAGGGATTTACACTTTTTGATAAAACCAAAAGCGAAATCGGTATCATTTTAAGGGTAGAAGATTTTTCGGGAAACACGGTGCTGGCTGTTGGCAACCGAAACGATGAAATACTTATTCCTTTTAATGAAGATTTCATGGTGGCTATCGATCCGGAAAATAAAACCCTCATCCTCGATTTACCTGAAGGTTTGATTGATAATTCAATTTGAATTCGAATCCATCAAGGCAGGCCATCAATTTTATACATTTTATTTCCTCAAAAGTGAAACTTCCGAAGGTTTCGTGCGTCTTTACAAGGTCAACTTTGTAATAATCACAAAAACGTAAAAATATGAAACCTAAAATTGCCTCATTTTTTTTGATTCTTTTTTGTTCCATGCTTGTTTTACCGGCATTGGCAGAAAAAGAAATTAGAGATGTATCCAAATTTTCAAAGATCTCCCTGAATGTTTCCGGAGAACTACACCTGCAACAGGGAGACCGCCAGCGGGTGGAAATTGTTGCCAAATCTTCCACACTCGAAGATATCGTAACTGAAGTAAAAGGCGGCGAGCTGGTTATCCGTTTTAAAAACCGCAACGTGTTTTGGCGAACATTTAATCCCGGAAAAATTGAAATCTATGTAAGCGCTCCCGAAATTGAAGGATTGTCGGTTTCAGGCTCGGGCGATATTATTGCTGATGAACAAATTAATTCACGCCGAATGAGCCTGGCTGTGAGCGGAAGCGGAAAAATCAGGCTCGATGATTTACGCACCGACCGTGTAAAAGCTTCCATTTCAGGTTCAGGTAACTTGTTAATTGGTAGCGGAGGAATGGCGGAAGATTTTGACGCCAGTATATCCGGCTCGGGAAGTGTGAAAGCTGAAGATTTTGAAGCTAAAAATGTAGAAGTCCATGTTTCAGGTTCGGGTAATTGCAGCATTCATGCAGTTGAAACGCTCAAAGCACGGGTGGCCGGCTCAGGCAGTGTTTATTACTCCGGAAATCCGCAGGTCGATTCTTCGGTATCCGGATCGGGGCGCGTACGAAAGCGATAAAATGATAATATTCTGAATAGGAGCCACAGCATTGGTGTTGTGGCTTTTTTATTTGCGAATTATATCAATTTGCCCGCCGGGTCCAAGCCTAATAATACCCATTGGTTGTGCCGGCGTAATATCATCCCGGCCGTATTCCACAATGTAGTCTGCCTGTTCTTTTACTTCTTCAGAAATTTCATCGAAAAAAGCGGGAGAATTTTCGCCGCTTATATTTGCCGGGGCAGAAACAAGCGGACGGCGAAACCGCTGCAGCAGGCGGCTTGTAAATTCTTCCTTTGTAAAACGAATTCCGATGCTGCCATCACCGGCAATTAAATTAGCCGGCAGGTTTTTAGCTCCAGGAAAAATAATGGTAAGCGGAGTAGTGCTAATTTCCACCAAATCCCAGGCTACATCGGGCACTTCAACAATATAACGTTCCAGCAACGCCGGGTTTTCCATCAACACAACCATATTTTCTGGATCTTCCTGGTTTTTAATTTCATAAATCCGGTTCACCGCTTCGGGATTAGTAGCGTCGCAACCAAGCCCCCAAATGGTGTCGGTGGGATAAAGAACCACTCCCCCGTTTTTTAAAACTTCCAGTGCTTTTTTAATATCGTTTTGCATGTTGTTTATTGACTGTTTAAAATGGTAGAAATCTGCGAGATAAAACATTTAATAATCTGCAATCAGAATTTCATAAGGAATTTTCAAATTGTCATGAAGTTTGCGAATCATTTGTAAAGTAAGTTTACGTTTTCGGCTAAATATTTCCGAGACCCTGCTCTTATAACCAATTACTTTTGCCAAATCGCTTTTTTTCATATCCATTTGTTCCATGCGGAATTTTATCGCTTCAATTGGGTCTGGATTTCCAATCGGATAATATTCGTCTTCGTATTTTTCAATTAAAATAGTTAGTATTTCTGCCTCGTCTCCTTTTACTGAATCAACCGGTGCATCAAAAATTTCTTCTAATCTTTTTAATGCATTTTGGTAATCATCCTCAGTTTTTATCATTTTTATATTCATAGCGATCAAATTTTTTCTGCATCAATTTTGTCATATTCTGTATGTGTTCCAATAAAACGAATAAAAACCCAGCCTCTCAAATAATTGATATGCACGATCAATCTGTACCTGTTTCCGCAAATATTAAAAACAACTCTTCCTGCTTTTAAAATGCTTGCTTTTGGATATTCATTCCTAATATCGGCCGGTGTTGTCCATCGGGCGCTGTTAGCTTCTTTGTACCAAGTTTTTAATTGGTTTTCCGAATCAGGGTATTTTTCCCAAAATACCCGAAGTATTTTTTTAGCAACAACTCTCATTTTGTTCAGCAATTCTACTGACAAAGATAACAAAAAAGTTACCATATTGGTAATTGGGTGGATATTTTATTGCCGGGTACCCACAAAAAGTTATTACACTATTTGTTGGTATAAAGAATTCAGTTTCTGTGCATAAATTTCAGGATGAAAGGCTTTTGCCCGTTTAACACCTTTCTGTATCATTTGTTTCCGAAAAGTTTCATCGGAAAGCAAAGATTTTAACTTATTTACAATATCGGCCACATCGGACGGATTGCACAAAACAGCAGCATCACCGGCAGTTTCGGGCAGGCACGATACCGATGAAGTGAGCACCGGACAGCCGCAAGCCATCGATTCGATAACCGGCAGTCCAAATCCCTCGAAAACCGAAATGTACACCGAAAAGAGTGCATTCTGATATAGCATGGCCAATTCATTTTCAGGTAGTCCCGAAAGGAAAAAGACCTGGCTTTCCATATTGTTTTCAGCAATAAATTTTTTTAGTTCAGAAAGGTAAGAAGTTGGCTTGCCCACGAAAACAACAGACGCCTCAATTCCTGAATCCTGGATTGCCTTCAGAAGCATCAACTGATTTTTCCGTGACTCGAGTGTACCAACTGCCAGGATGTATTTTTCAGGAAGATGGTATTTCGGGAAAACATTGGCAGCGTTTTGCTTTTCAAAAAAAGCAGCAGCCACAGGTTGGTAAATAATCTCAACTTTCCCCGGGGAAACCTGAAAGAAAGTTTCCACATCATTTTGAGTTTGGCGGCTGATTGCAATGATTTTATCGGCCACATGGCAGGCATATTTCATTTTGCGAAAATAAATTTTCCGGTCTACCGGCTTGTAAAACTCAGGGTAGCGCATAAAAATCAGATCGTGAATGGTAACTACCGTCGGAATGTCTGTTTTATGAATTCCCGATGGCAATTCGTTGCTTAATCCATGAAAAATATCGAGGTTAAACTTTTTTAATTTTCCTGTGAGAAAAAGGCTGCGCCAAACCGATTTCAGAAAACCCTTATAAAACCCAGGCGGTGGAACTACCTGAAATTGATCGTAATTTGCAAAAAGTTCTGTTTTAACCTTTGGGGTGAAAAGCGTATAATTATTTTGTGGAAAGTATTGCTTCAAAGCATTCAGGGTGTTCCGGCTGTAGTTGCCCAGCCCTGAAGCATTCAAAAAAGCCCGCTTTGCATCGAATCCGATTTTCATGTCTCGAAAATACAAAAAAGCTGGATTAAAAAGGCCGGTCGTGTGCAACAGTTTAAAACCAACTCCAAAAGTTTAGCTCTTTCTTTTGTTCAGAAAATAATTATTCCTGCTTTTCTTTTCCAATTGAATTTCTTTTATTTATGCCCGGTTAAATTGATTTCCTGCTTTGATTGAAATTAGTGACAAACCAACTGTCT
>DATFJO010000157.1:0-2247 GCA_035269145.1 Tangfeifania sp.
TTTGCTGTTTTTATGTATTCCTGTAAAAAAGAATCCAAAACTTCTGAAAAACCGAATATTATTCTCATCAGTGCCGACGATTTGGGTTGGTCCGATATTGGCTGTTATGGCAGTGAGGTGCAAACTCCCAACCTCGATAAACTGGGTGAAGGCGGTTTGCGGTTTACGCGTTTTCACAACACCTCGAAATGTTTTCCGTCGCGCGCCTGCCTGCTAACCGGTGTTTATGCGCAGCAGAGCAATTACCACGAGCATCACCGGAATCCGATCACCAACGCCGTAACGTTGGGCGAAGTGCTGAGAACCGCCGGGTACCGGACGCTTTGGTCGGGCAAGCATCACGGCTTGGAAAACCCGATTTACCGCGGGTTCGATCACTATTATGGATTGAAAGACGGAGCATGTAACTTTTTTAATCCCGGCGAACAACGTCCGGGTGAAGGTGCCCCTGCACGTAAAGGCGCGCCCGGGAATAAGCGGGATCGATCATGGTGCATCGACAGTGTGATGTATCAGCCTTACACTCCCGAAGCGGATGATTTTTACACCACCGACTACTTTACCAACTATGCACTCGACTGGCTGGAGGAATATAAGTCAGAAGAAAAACCATTTTTCCTGTACCTGGCCTACACAGCGCCACACGATCCGTTGATGGCCTGGCCTGAAGACATTGCAAAATACGAAGGGAAATACGACAACGGCTACGAAACTATCCGGCAAAACCGCTATAAAAAGCAGCAGGAAATGGGACTGATTGACGAGGACTATAATTTGTCGGACCCAACCTTTGCCGCCTGGAATGAACTACCGGATTCTGTACGTGAAGATGAAATCCGGAAAATGGAAGTTTATGCAGCGATGATCGACCGGATGGATCAAAACATTGGCCGGGTCCTGAACAAGCTGGAAGAGACTGGTAAACTGGAAAATACACTGATCATGTTTGTGTCTGACAACGGCGCTTCTGCTGAAATGGTTCGCATTGCAGATGATTACGGCGAAATTGGTAGCATGACATTGTGGTCGTCGCTGGGAGGTGACTGGGCAAATGTGGGAAACACCCCATTTCGCTATTACAAAAATTACAGCTACGAAGGCGGAATCAACACCCCGTTTATCGCCTGGTGGCCCGGTAAAATTGAAGCCGGAACTTTTACAGAATTTCCCGGGCATTTTATCGATTTCATGCCCACGCTGGTTGAAATAACCGGAGCTGAATACCCTGAAAATTTTAACGACCAACAGATTACCCCGATGCAGGGGAAAAGTCTGCTACCTGTTTTTAATGGAGAAGATGTGCAAAGGGACAAGCCCATTTTCTGGGAATGGAGCGACGGACAGGCAGCTTACAATAATTCATGGAAAATTGTAAAAGAAGGGCTGGATAATCCGTGGGATTTGTATAACCTGGAAGATGATCCGACCGAGACCAATAACCTGGCAGAGCAGCATCCTGAAAAAGTGGAAGAACTCGACCAGCTTTTTACGGAATGGAAAGCTGGGTTGCCTGAATATGCAAACAATTAAATCAAACTTATTCAGAAATGAAATCAACGTCATTAAAATTATTTCTTTTTCTACTTATTTCAGGAATAATCATTTCCTGTTCATTCAAAAAAGAAACCGACGGACCTTATTTTGGCAACGGTTTTCACAATGGCTGGGCTGATCAGAATTCCATTGTTATCTGGACGCGACTGACACAAAATCCGGAAGGAAATGCCGATGGTGCAAAATTTTTGGTGCCTTCTGCTGAAGAACACCGAAAGCTGGACAAAGAAGCCGATCCCGAAGCTATTTATGCTGCACAAATTCCGGAGGGATTAACGCTCGACAGTATGATTGGTGCGTGTCCCGGAGCTCCGGGCGAAGTTAGGTTGATTTACTATCCATTAACCGATCAGGAAAATAAAAACGAAACCGAGTGGGTTTCTGTTGACACCACAAAAAATTATACCCACCAGTGGAAGCTGGAAAACCTGGATGCCGGAACAGAATATGTGGTGGAACTGGAAGCCCGGTTAAATGAACGTTCGAAAATTTCAGATAAAATGGAAGGTTCGTTTCGAACTCCTCCTGCTAAAAATACGGTTGAAGACATCGAGTTTTGGGTGGTAACCTGTCACGATTTCTGGCGAAAAGATACTACCGGCGGACATAAAATCTACAGCTCGATGCAAAACCTTTTTCCCGATTTTTATGTGCATACCGGCGACATCGAATATTACGACAAACCTGAACCTT
>DATFJO010000158.1:0-17457 GCA_035269145.1 Tangfeifania sp.
CCGAACTTTCGGAGGTTTTTATGACAACCGATCCACAATTCCGCACTCACCGGGCTTTTATGGAATTGTTTGACAAAAGTTTCGATAACAGGCTCAGTTTTGAAATTAAAAAAGTGGATAATGCCCGGCTAATTGAAGCTGTGGGCCGTATGAATCTTAGTTTTCTTTTACAATTTACAGAGGAAAATTACCGATTGAAAAGTCCGGTAACTGAACTGGCTTTATTAAAAATGCTTCACGACGGTTTTTATTCGGGCGATTTTCCGAAAAAAGCAATCATCGGCATTTTATCATCGGGTGAACTTCAGAACAATTCAAACAAAAAAATTGCAGTCCTTGCAAAAAATGTAAAAAATAAACTGGATTTTATGTTGCCGGGCAGCCAGGCTCCGGTTATTTGTTTGGAAAGTACCGATGGAAAAAAAATTTGCACTGACCGCAACAACGATAAATTCAAATATTTTGTTTTTGCTGACACAGAAATGGGAGTTTGCCGGGAGCAACTGAAATACCTGTCGAAAATTGAAGAGAAATTCAGCGAGCACCTTGAAATTTATGTCATTCTTCGGAAAACCGACCTGATAGAAATGAAAATGTTTCTCAACGGGCAGAACATTCCGGGAACACATTTGGTAGACGAAAACGGTGAATATATTGAAAGATACCGGATTAAATCATTTCCGGTTTGTGTTTTGTTGAATGAAAATCATGAGGTGGTATTTTCACCAGCCAAAGCGCCGTTAGATGGATTTGAACAGCAATTTGGGAAATACCTGCAACGCGAACTGTTTGAAAAGCAGCGCAATCAGGGCCGGTAAAGCTGAAAAATCGGTTTCAGATTGGCATAAGTATTTTCATGCACCTCATTCAAATCATTTAAGGCAACCCATTTCACTTCCGAAATATCTTCTTCAGTTTGGGGAGTTCCTGTCAGTTTCCCGTCATAACTCATTTCAAACCAGTATGTCATTTTAAAAATCCAGCTTCCCTTTTTGCCGGGCATTAGATAAATGTGAAAAGAAGAAGGCAGTATTTTCCCGATTTTATGACCTGTAATACCACATTCTTCGGCAACTTCGCGCACAGCAGCAATTTCGGGTGTTTCGCCTTTATCAATTTTTCCTTTGGGAAGATCCCATTTTCCGCGCCGGTAAATTACCAGCAATTTCCCTTCGGAAATAACTGCACCGCCGGCAGCTTCAATCAATTTAAATGCCGATTTAAATACCCCGAAAAATTTATCCGGTTCAGGGTGAAGTAAAACCACCTCTTTTGACGAACTGGTTTGAAATGATTGAAACCATTTTTTCACTTCCTTTTTACCCGCATTTTCATCAAAATAAACCGAGGGTTTATTAATTGTTATTTTCCCGGGAGCCCCGATTTTAATCAACCGGTCATTCAGAAAAACTTTATACATTTGCTTCATATTTAAAACGTCTTTTTTATTTGAGATTATGGAAAATACACAATCGGAAGTTAGCAAAAAACTTTTAGCGTTAAATACTATAAAAATTCAGCCGGAAATTCCATTTACATGGGCTTCGGGCTGGAAGTCACCCATTTACTGCGACAACCGCAAAATTTTATCCTACCCCGAAACGCGTACATTCATCCGTGACAAATTTGCTGAAATTATCCGGGAAAAATACCCGCAGGCCGAAGTAATTGCAGGTGTGGCAACCGGAGCAATCGCACACGGAGTTTTGGTTGCTGAATTGCTGGGGCTCCCGTTTATTTATGTTCGTTCGAAACCAAAAGGACACGGACTGGAAAACCTGATTGAAGGAGAAATGAAACCCGGACAAAAAGTTGTGGTGATTGAGGACCTTGTTTCAACCGGAATAAGCAGCCTGAAAGCTGTTGAAGCAGTCAATAATTTTGGTGCCGATGTAATAGGAATGCTTTCCATTTTTACCTACAACTTCAATCTTGCCCACGAAAACTTTAAAAAGGCCAATGTGGAATTGACATCACTCAGTAATTACCAGGTGTTGATTGACACGGCGCTTGAAATGGGCGAAATTACCAAAGACCAGGTGGAATCACTGATGGAGTGGCGCGAAGATCCGGCAAACTGGGGAAAATAAAAAGAGATAATAGTTCATGGAAAAATATATTAGCGATGTAAAGTTGATTGACCACAATCAGCAAATCGTATTTGAACACCTTGCAAATTTTGAAAACCTGGCAGAGTACCTGAATTCAGGATTGATTGAAAAGATCACCAAACAGGTACCTCAGGTAAAAATCACTGATTTTAAGTCGGATCGCGATTCGTGCAAGTTTAATATTACCGGAATGGGTGTGGCCAAAATTCAGATTGTAACCCGCGAGCCATTTAAAACCATAAAAGTGGAAAGCTCCGGAGGCTTGCCACTCAGTTTTACATTCTGGGTTCAGCTTTTACCGGTTACTCCGCAGCAAACCAAAATGCGCCTTACTTTGCATGCCGACATGAATATGATGATAAAAATGATGGCCGGCGACCGGCTTCAGGGCGGCGTCAACCAACTGGCAGAAACACTATCAACCCTGCCTTACAAATAGTTTTTAAAGGATTCGGTTCAGATTATAAATTCAATTTCTTTAAACTGATACTCCTTTAAACGGCCATTTTTGTCTTCCATAATAAGCTGGCCGTATGGGCCAATTCCGTTTATGCGGCCAATAAATTTCCGGTTATTTTCTCTGAAACTGCACCATTCGTTTTTACGGTAGAGTTTGCTGAAATAGGAAATATCGATGGCCGTAATTTGTTGCAATTTTAGATGCGCATACCAGTTATAAAATTTTTCCTGTAACCGTTCGGCCATTTCTCCGATTGAGTAATTTTTGCCGCTTAGTAGTTTTAGCGACACAGGATTGGGAATTTCTTCACTAAATTTTTCCTGGTTCAGGTTCAGGCCCAGTCCCACAACCGAGGAGTGCATGTAATAGCCACTCACCGAATTCTCGATAAGTATACCAGCCAGTTTCCGGTCGCCCGCATAAATGTCATTGGGCCATTTAATACTCACTGTTTCATCTGGGATTGTTTCGTGTAATAAATCTACAATTGCCAGGCTGATGATTTTCGAGATATAAAACTGTTTTTCCGCCGGAAGAAAATCAGGGAATAACACGATGCTCATCAGCAGATTCTTTTTGGCCTCGCTCTCCCATTGATTTCCTGCGTGGCCTTTACCTGCTTTCTGACAGTATGCCAAAACGACAGTGCCGTGTGTGGCCTTTTTCTCTTCAATTAGCTGCTTGGCATAGTTATTGGAAGAGTCTGTAACCTCAAGAATAATGGTATTTTTGTCCTTTTTTTTCATTTCGAAAACGAAGTTATCAACTTTGAACTATTTTAAGCCGGTTAGGGTTGTAAAAATGTTCAGATTAACAGATAAAAAACAATTGATAAAAAGAGCAGATATAAAACAATTACGAAAAAAGAAGTAAGTCAAAAAGATTATCTTTGCGAGGTTAAAAGTTATTTATGAATAAAGTTGAAGAAATTACGAAAAAAACAAAAGAAGCCATCCTGGAAGGGATACAAAAAATAAAAGGGAAAGACATTACAATTATAAATTTAAATTCGATAGATTACACTGAATGCGGTTATTTTATCATTTGCCACGGCAGCTCGTCAACACAGGTTAGTTCCATTGCACAATCAGTAGAACAAACTGTAAAGGAAGAAACGGGTGAAAATGCATGGCATGTTGAAGGATACAAAAATTCAATTTGGGTTTTACTCGATTTTGGTGAAATTGTGGTTCATGTTTTTCATGAAGATGCACGGAAATTTTACAACCTCGAGGAACTTTGGGCAGATGCTAAATTAACAAAAGTAGATTCGGATAATTAGGAAACAAACTATGGCAGAAGACAACAAAAAGAATAAACAAACTCCACCCGGGTATCCATTTAACCAGGGAAATAAAAAAAGCACCGATCCCAAAGATCCAAAGGGGCCGAAATTTAACGCTTACTGGATTTACGGAATTATTGCTGTAATTTTTATTGTGGTACAAGTTTACCTTACCAACAGCCGTGGCCCGGTTGAAACCAACTGGAGCGAGGTAAAATCAACCATGCTGGCCAACAACGACGTTGAACGCATTGTGGTGGTCAATGAGAAAAAGGCGAATATATACCTGAAAAGAAATGCGCTGGAGAGATACCAGAATCAGTTTGAGGGTAATTTTACCCAGCCGGCTGAAGAAGGACCACACTTTACTTTTAACATCGGATCGGTTGAAACTTTTGAGCGCAACCTGCGTGAAGCCCAGGAAGGATCAGATCAGGAAATACTGCCCGAATACAAAGAGGAGCGAAACTGGGCCGGAGAAATTCTCTGGACTATCGGTCCTTTTGTCTTGATTATCCTGCTGTGGTGGTGGATTTTCAGGCGAATGAGCCGCGGGGCAGGTGGCGGAGCAGGTGGAATTTTCAACGTTGGAAAATCACAGGCCAAAGTTTTCGATAAAGACCAGAGAGTAAACACATCGTTTAAAGATGTGGCAGGTTTAGCCGAGGCCAAACAGGAAGTGGAAGAGGTTGTGGAATTTCTGAAAAATCCGGCCAAATTCACTAAGCTGGGGGGTAAAATTCCCAAAGGTGCACTTTTGGTTGGCCCTCCCGGAACCGGAAAAACCCTGCTCGCCAAGGCAGTGGCCGGCGAAGCCAGCGTACCGTTTTTCTCCATGTCGGGTTCCGATTTTGTGGAAATGTTTGTGGGCGTGGGAGCATCGCGCGTGCGCGACCTGTTTAAGCAGGCCAAGGAAAAAGCGCCATGTATTATTTTTATCGACGAAATCGATGCCATTGGCCGTTCCCGGGGGAAAAATCCAAACTTCGGTTCGAACGACGAACGCGAAAATACGCTTAACCAGTTACTTACCGAAATGGATGGTTTCGATACCAACAGCGGGGTAATTATTCTGGCAGCCACCAACCGTGCCGATGTGCTCGACCGCGCGCTGATGCGTGCCGGAAGGTTCGACCGCCAGATTCATGTGGAATTGCCCGACCTGAAAGAACGGGCTGAAATTTTCAAGGTTCACCTGAAGCCGCTAAAATTGAATGAAAATGTAAAAGTGGATTTTCTGGCCAAGCAAACTCCGGGATTCTCGGGTGCCGATATTGCCAACGTATGTAACGAATCCGCGCTCATTGCTGCACGTAAAAACAGGGATTCGGTTACAAAACAAGACTTCCTCGATGCTGTAGACCGGATTATTGGCGGACTGGAAAAGAAAAATAAAATCATTTCGAAACAGGAAAAAAATACCATTGCTTACCACGAGGCAGGACATGCCACCATTAGCTGGCTGCTCGAATATGCGCATCCACTGGTGAAAGTTACCATTGTGCCGCGTGGGAAAGCTCTGGGAGCTGCATGGTACCTGCCCGAGGAACGTTCGATTACAACCAAGGAACAACTTCTCGACGAAATGTGCTCGGCACTCGGTGGCCGCGCTGCCGAAGACCTGATTTTCAAAAAAGTTTCGTCGGGAGCACAGAACGATCTTGAAAAAGTGACCAAACAAGCTCATGCCATGGTAAGTTATTTTGGAATGAGCGAGAAGGTTGGAAACGTAAGTTATTACGATTCTACCGGCCAGTCGGAATACTCTTTCACAAAACCATACAGTGAAAAAACCGCC
The DNA here is from genome assembly GCA_035269145.1 of Tangfeifania sp. GTDB lineage: Bacteria > Bacteroidota > Bacteroidia > Bacteroidales > Prolixibacteraceae > Tangfeifania. Next base: position 5,655 of record DATFJO010000158.1, read on the forward strand.
GAACTGATTGATGAAGAAGTTAAAGCACTTATAGATACTCAATACCTGCGGGCCAAAAAAATATTAAAAGACCATGCTGAAGGTCATAAAAAACTCGCCGAATTGTTACTCGATCGTGAGGTGATTTTTAGTGAAGACCTGGAAGAAATTTTTGGAAAACGGCCCTGGGAAAGTAGGATTATTGACCCGGAAAACGGCCAGGTGGATAAAAAAGAGGAAAGTGCCAAAGCTCCTGAAGAAACGGAAGTTGAGGAAAGTTCAAATAAATCTGAAAATTCTGAGGATAAAATTATATCGGAATAAGAATGAAACCGGCCCGTCGGGAAATACTTGAGAAACTAAGAAATTCGAAAGTCTCACTGCCTGAAAAACCAGATTTCGACGAGCCGGTTTTTTATGCTTTGACAAAATCCCCTGTCGATGCATTTAAAAATAACCTGGAAGCAGTAAACGGCAAGGTTCAAATTTGTAAAAACAGCGATGAACTAACTGCAAAACTGAAAAATTTGCTGAATAATTTCGATCCGGAAACAATATGCTGCACCGAGCCTGGTGTTTGTAAAATACTGAAATCAGCCCAAATAGCGTTTTCAAATTGCAGCGAAATTCCTGAAAATATCGAATTGGGAATCACCGGATGTGAATTTCTAATAGCCGAAACCGGATCGGCATTGGTAAGTTCGGCACAGAAAGGAGGAAGAAAAATGTTTATTTTTCCACCAATTCATGTTATTATTGCATCAAAAAACCAAATGGTAGATACATTGGAAGATGCATACCGGGCAATTTCAGAAAAATATACTGAGAACCTGCCCTCACAGCTTTTGCTTATTACGGGCCCCAGCCGTACTGCCGATATCGAAAAAACACTGACCCTTGGAGCACACGGCCCCAAAGAACTGCATATTTTAATTCATTAACGTTTGAAACCATTTTAAATATTATCGCGATATGGAAGAAGGATGGAAACAAGTATTTCTTACCGGCGAAGAATACAAAGCAAATATGGCCAAAGATATTCTGGAAAATGACGGAATAAAAACAGTGTTGATGAACAGGCACGACACTGCCTATAAATCGTTTGGCGACATTGAAGTGTATGTTCAGGAAGCTGATGAACAAAAAGCACTGGAACTTTTAAAAGAACTGAAAAATTGAAAGATCTTACAAAACGAACCATTACAGGGTGTTTGTATGTGGTCATACTAATTGGCGGCACAGCGATTCACCCACTGGTTTTTGCCCTTGTTTTTGCGGCATTGCTGTTTTTTACCCAGCTCGAATTTTACCAACTGGTTGAAAAAGCAGGTAATTCGCCACGAAAAAATATAGGACTGGTCATGGGATTAATGCTGTTTTTTATCTGTTTCGGGATTGTTTACGGCCTGTTGCCCGGTAATGCTTACCTGATTTTTGTTCCCATTCTTATCATTATTTTTCTGTTTGAAATTTTTCGCGATAATTCAAAAGAAATTCAGAGCAGTGCTTTAACCCTTACCGGTTTTGTTTACGTGGCTGTTCCTTTTAGTTTGCTGAATTTTATCGTGTATCCCACATTTCCTGATTCCCCGCATTTTTATCCCTGGATACTGCTGGGAGTCTTTTTTGTAGTTTGGATGTATGACTCAATGGCTTATGTAGCCGGATCGAAATGGGGAAAGCATAAAATAAATGAAAAAGTTTCACCCAAAAAAACGTGGGAAGGACTTATTGCAGGAGCAATATTTGCATTGATAATGGGAATTCTGAATGCCGTGATATTTCAGAAACCCGGTATAACCGACTGGTTGGTAATTGCCTCGCTGGCAGTTGTTTTTGGCACTCTGGGCGACATGTTCGAATCTAAAATAAAGCGCAGGTTAAATGTTAAAGATTCAGGAAATGCACTGCCGGGCCACGGCGGCCTGCTCGACCGGCTTGACAGCCTGTTGTTTGTAATACCCGTAATATTTGTATGGTTAAGTTTTTCAGGAAATTTGTAATTTTGGCGAATGAAAATTCATAAAGAAGGACATAAAATAATCCCGGTTGCCTTTTTCTTTCTGGCAGTTATCGATGCAATTATCTATATTTTGCTGAGGGATTACACTGTTTTTTATTTTCTCATGGGCGCATCGCTGGCATTGGCAGTGCTGATTATCTTCTTTTTCCGCGAACCTTTTCGGGAGATTGAAACCAACCCAAATCATATTCTGGCTGCTGCCGACGGCGAGATTGTTGAAATAATTAAGGTTTTCGAAAAAGAATATTTTAAAGAAGAACGCTGGCAGGTTTCCATCTTTATGTCGGTGTTTAATGTTCATCAAAACCGTGCACCAATCGACGGCAAAGTAGTTCATCAATTGCACAAACGCGGGGCTTATTACCCGGCATTCGTAAAAAAGTCGTCGGAGAAAAACGAACACTGTTCCACCGTTTTTAAGGCTGAAAACGGACTGGCCGTAATGGCCAAACAAATTGCCGGAACCGTTGCCCAGCGAATTGTTACCTACAAAAAAACCGGTGATTTCGTTGAGCAGGGGAAAGAATACGGTTTTATCCGGTTTGGATCGCGTGTAGATATGTTTTTACCTTTGGATGCTGAAATTAATGTGAAACTGCATGAGCATACAGTTGGCGGAAAAACCATTATTGCAACACTAAAATAAACGTGCGGAGCATAATACGGCAAATACCCAATTTTATTACGTCGCTGAACCTGGTTTCAGGCTCTCTCGCGGTGATCTTTGCAGTGGACGGACACCTGATATGGGCCGGTATTTTTATCTGCCTCGCTGCTGTTTTCGACTTCCTCGACGGGTTTGCTGCCCGTTTGCTGAATGCTTATTCCGATATGGGAAAGCAGCTCGATTCTCTCGGCGATTTGATTTCCTTCGGGTTAGCACCGGCAGCCATCCTGTTTACCCTGCTCGAGTTTTCGATGTTCGGTAAAAACCAGCCCATTTACGAAATTGCTGCAAGCTGGAGCCAGTGGCTTATCCTCTTTTCTGCATTTCTGATGCCCGTTCTGGGAGCAGTGCGGCTGGCAAGGTTTAACAATGCACCCGAAGAAGATTTTTTCAGGGGACTGCCCATTCCTTCCAACGGATTGTTCTGGGCCTCACTTGGTCTGATGCTTGAAATGCCCCGTTACCATCAGCTTTTCGAGATGATTTATTCTACCCGTACATTACTGCTGCTGGGTCTGTTTACCTCAGGAATGATGGTGATTAACCTGCCCATGTTTTCACTGAAATTTGAAAACCTGAATTGGAAAGAAAACTGGTATCGGTTTCTGTTTCTCGCTGTTGCCCTGACGCTCCTTGCAATCTTCAACGTTTACGGCTTGGCGCTTACCATTCTCGCTTATATTTTTCTGAATTTTGTGTTGTATTTGGTTGGGGTTAAAGTGTAATCTAAAAAATGAGATTTACCCGCTTATTGACCACCCTAAACAGATAAATCTATCCCAGCCGCCGGTAATCTCTCTGTCCAATCTTTGCAAAACGCCCATTATAAAATCCGCATTTAGGGAATGTACCATTCGTCGTTGCTCCAGTTCCGTGGATTGTTGATAATATATTTCCTTACCCTGTTTAATTGTTCTTCGTTGCGAATGATGCGGTCGTAAAAACGGGATTGCCATGAAAATCCGTTTGTTATCTTTCGCACCTCGAATGTAACACGTCCTTTGTACCAACGAATGATTCGTGATAAATTATCGTGCAACATGGGATTGTAATTTCCGGTTATCCCACCAGGATTTTTTGGTGCAGAGGCGATTGTGGTTCGATCGTCCGTGGTTGGAACGTTTGGTATGGAATCGTTTTTATTTGGATCATTTATGGTTCGATCGACCGTAGAGACGCGATTAATCGCGTCTCTACCACCCTGTACATCGCCACCCACGTCATTTTTTAAACGATTATATTTTTCAGGATGTGGGTGGGATGGAGGATTGGGTTTGTTTATTTGTATAATTCCGTGAATATGATTGGGCATAACAATGTATTCAGCCAGATTAGCATAATCGAACTGATTGAGTATTACCATCCATAATTGCCGGGCAATATTGCCTGCCGGCGAATATTTCATTTTTCCATCGTTAATATTGCCAAAAAAACAACTTCTTTGCCCGGTACAAATGGTAACAAAATACCAGGCATTCCGCCCGTAATCCCAAATTTTTAGTCGGGCGGATTCAATTCGGTATATGTTTTGGAATTTGTCCATTTCAAGAGTTAGTAAAGGTTTGTCAGATAAACAGCAGCAAACTAACGGCCATCACAGCCATGCCGGCAATCAGCCCCCCGATGGCAACATGGTGTTCGCCATATTCCTCGGCGGTGGGGAGCAGTTCGTCGAGCGAAATGTAAATCATAATTCCTGCGACCCCTGCAAAGATGAACCCAAAGGTGGAATCGTTAAAAACGCTGCGTAAAATAAAATACCCGATTACCGCGCCCACCGGTTCTGCAAGTCCCGATAAAAAGGAGAGCCAGAATGCTTTTTTGCGGCTCCCGGTGGCATAATAAATGGGAACCGAAACGGCAATTCCCTCGGGAATATTATGAATGGCGATGGCCACGGCAATGCTGATACCCAGCGCCGGGTCGGACATTGCACCGATAAAGGTGGCCAGTCCTTCGGGGAAATTGTGAATGGCAATGGCCAGTGCCGAAAACATGCCCATGCGGTACAGCTTTTTTGTTTTGGACGGATCGATATTTTTCAGCTCGATGTTTTTTATTTCATGCGGGTTCTCAAACGAGGGAATCAACCTGTCGATGAGGGCAATAAGGGCAATGCCCGAGAAAAAGGCGATAACGGTGTAAACATTCCCTGTTTTCAGGCCGTGCACTGCAACAAGCGAATCTTTGGCTTTCACAAATATTTCCACCAGCGACACGTAAATCATTACTCCTGCCGAAAACCCGAGCGAACCGGCCAGAAATGCCGGGTTAAACTTTTTCGAGGTAAACGACATGATGCTGCCGATGCCTGTAGACAGACCTGCAAAAAATGTTAATCCAAGCGCAAAAAGTACATTTTCATCCATCATAATGTATCGATATTTATTCCGGTAAACGGTAGCTTACCCCAAAACTTATAAAATGGTCGGCGGCCTGTTCATTCAGCCCGATACCTCCCGAAATATCCAGTTGTAAATTAGCAAGCAGCAGCAATGTAAATCCTGCATCCAGCAAATGTTCCGGCTGACCGGTTTCAGGAATAAGCCCGTAGCTTTCAACAAACATACCAACACTTTTGGTAATTCCAATACCCGCAGCCACCGAATAGAAATAACCGGGAATGGCCGATTCTCCGTTCCACTCAACGCCAAGGTTGTAGCTTAAGGAAAATGTTTCAGTCAGGGTATGGGCAAACGCCAGCCGCATGTCGGCAGCGGTATATTCGGGTTTGTAGTATTCTCCGGCGGTAAATGGAAATGACAGCCCGGTCAGAAATGCCATCCCTGGTTTCCATCCTTCCTCTTCTGTGATTTTAATTTTAAAGCCGGTGTAAAGTGGTCCGAACCCTGAAGTGGAGTAACCGTTTTTATCGCCCAGGTATTCGAATCCCAGTCGGAGTTCCAGTTGATTTAAAATACCATAGCGAAGCAATGTGGTGTTGTAGGCAAAAGATTTATGCAAGACATTTCCTGATGTTGATTGTTCCAGGAGAAATCCGGTTTCAACCTGGAGCGATCGAAGAGGAACTGTCACTGCTGACTCTGTCTGATCGGGCCTGTCGGTAACCAACGGCGGTTTATCCTGGGCGCTTATTGCCAGTGAAAACAGAAGGCAGGCAACAATCAAAAACTGTTTCATAATTTGCTTGGTTTTGCCTGCAAAAATAGAGAAATAATCTGAAAACAGATTTTCATGCTAATCGGGAAGGTGATAAAGTACGCCAAAATCAAACGGCGACCAAACCGATGTTTTTACTTCAATTTTTTTCAGGGCGTTGTTTGTCCATACATTGCAGGTTTTAAACAGCGTGAAACTTCCTTTTGCTTCATAAAAACTATCGTTGTTTGTGTAGCCGGGGAATTCCATTTTCCGGAGCCGGCCGGTTTCCGTTTTTTCGAAAGAGTTTGCAATGAAATTATTAAGTGAGTCGAGTTGATGGGGGCACAGATTCACTTTTTTCCAGTGCTCATAGGTACTTTGGTAGCGCGTAACATGCATGGCAGATTCACTTTTCAGAAAAAGCGCTTTAAAAGCTACCGGAAATGTGAGATCGGACCACTCGGGGGTTTTTACATAGAAGTTCTTGTCGCCCCAGCCAAATGAAACAAACCGGGCCGATTCCGGAATTTCAAGCTTTGAAAGAAACTGTTCTTCCATGTTTTCCACCGGCAATACAATGTCGAGGTGGACTCCGTTTGAGGTGATGTAAATCGTTTGGTCAGGTTCACAATTTTCATTCTCCGGGATATCCGGCAGATAGGAGAGAAACAGGGCCATTAAAAAATAAATTACTGTAAGTCCTGCCAAAACAAATACAATTGTTTTGAGGAGTTGCAAAAATCGGTTGAATCTTTTTGGATTGCGCATACACTGTTTTGGTTTATACGGATAAAAGTATAAAATCAGTGGAAGAAATCGCGGGTTTTGAGCATGGAAAAATTTCCGTGGTTCTACTTATTTAAATTTTCAAAAAAATAAATATTAGCACAATGTTTCTCCTCCTAATCAGTTTCTTGCGTTCTGATTAGGAGGAGTACTCCGCCATTGGCGGAGGGAGGTGGTTCTTTTTCAAAAACGATATAAATGGGTTGTAGCAGGGGTGTTCTGAAGCAAGTTGCGGCAGGAAGTTAGTTTTTTATTGAATCCATTTTTTCATCTTCTGAAATATCCTGAACAGCATCGGCGAGGGCTGATAATATATTTTTGAAACAGGGACTTTTTTCCCATGCTGAGGTAGCAGGCGAGCTTTTAAAAAGTGTGTGCAACTGTTCAAGTACTTCCGTCTTCTTTTCGTGCTTCAGCATTCTGACAAATAGTGTTAGCAGCGTGCATTGCAAATAAATATTATGGTTGTAGTATTCTTTTAAGGCGTAAAACAAGTTTACATCCATGGGCCTGTCGCGGCTCCACTTAACCATTAAAAGGTATTCAAAAATAAGACTGTGGTTAAATTTCACAAAAGTGCTGTTTCCGAGCAAGCCGTTCGGCACGGTGTATTCATAAATTATTCCGTATGACAATAAATCATTGTATGCTAATTTTGAGCTTTTCGACAGGGTGAATAATGAATCTTTTTTAATTGCATTGGTTTCTTTACCCAGATTACACAAATCGAGCATTGTGTCAACAAGCGTAACTTTTTCTTCGCTGTATGGCGATGAGTAAACCCGCTCGTTTATATAATTGTGCAGTATTGCAATTTCCGAAATCTCCTGTGATTGCCTGAATTGATTGACAAACAATTTCAAAAGATGTGGATAACGAATAATATCTGATACATATTCGTTTTTCTTCTTTAGATCGCTGCAATTGTATTCGAGACGTTGTTTTTTGAATAATTCATTTATTTCGTTTTCCGAAAATAACGGAATATTTATGTTATCGTTTAAATTGTTGCTTTCAAAATTTATATCGTACCAAATCTCTTTCAGGTACGGATTTTTTTTGATTTGGTAAGAAAATGCATCCAGGTTCTCGGGGCGGCAGGTAAGTAGTGTTTTGTACCAGCCGTTGTCGTTGCCCATAATCAGCCGCATCAGGTTTTCAACAAACTTATGATACCTTTCCTTGTCATAAAATATTTCATCCACATTGTCGATAATCATCAGGATACGTCCTTTTCGCTCTTCAGGGTTTTGCTGAAAATAGTGGCCCAGGCTCGAGTTTATTTTGAACTCCAGGAGTTGCGACAGCAGTTCGATGTTTGGATTTTTAGAATAGAGGTTGAAAAAAATACCGCCATCTATTAAAAAAACAATGTCGTCGTTAAAAGGGGAATCTTCTTTGTGAAAGTAATTTTCAACTATTTGAATAGCGGCGGTTGATTTGCCATAGCCATCGGGGGCAACAAACATGGCGGCCGATTTGGGCGATTCCATAAATGCTTCAAGTCTGTCGCATACAAATGGCCGGGTAATTATTTCTTCAGTATCGTACGAAGTTTTTTGTTTCAACGAGAGTAAACTGTGTTCAGTAACCATCATCATGCGTTTTTTGAGGTAATTCCATGAACTTGAATTGCCGCTTTTATGTTTCGAATGGTCGTACGTATTTATATAATAGTACCAGTCGTCAAAGCCCAAAAAACTCACAAATGTCTCGAGGGTGTATTTCGAAGGCTTGAAAGGAGAATTTATAATGCCAAAAAAACGTTTTAGGGTGGAGTCGCTGATTTGTCTTCCGGTTTCTTTCTCTATTTGTTCCGATAGTTTTTTGCAGTCTTTTCCGTACCTGATTTCTTTACCAATTTTGGTTTGTATATCCTTGATAAGTAGTTTGTAAATATCTTTATTCATTGTATATAAAGGTACTAATTAATTGTGCTGTAATTACATAAAGCAATTTATTTCGAAGCGTGTCCCGCAAAGTCCTGACATCAGGCGTAAATATAGAAGTTTAGCTCTCATTTATTCCGTTCATTTCGTAAATGCACAGAATGAACAGTATGATAAACTGCGTAAAAAGACAAGAATTGACGTTATGCCGGAAGGTATTGAGGGGGGTAAGTTTTTCGGAAAGTAAAAACAATGGCTTGCTCAAAAGTTGACGCTAACAGATTATTTTTTGTATTATTTCGGGTGTTCACCTAATAAAATTAAGCAATTTCAGAGTCGGAAATAAGTTTTTAATTCAGGATTTAAATCCTACTTCCCTGCCTGTCGACAGACAGCTACCACGCTCAGACTTACTGTCATCCAGAGCGTAGTCGAAGGGTGTCAATCATGGCCTTGCTTTTATTTATTTTTTAATGATAAAAGAATTGCACCTTATATCAATCGCTATCCCGGCAACGGATGTCCGCCAATAAATTTCCAGATGATTATTCCGAGCAAAAAAATCAGGAGAATCCAGAACAGGGCGCCCAGGGTTGCCGCTTTCCGGTCGCGGGGAGAGGGTTCCTGCCTGTTGCTGTTTGTAACTGCCGGTTCCTCTTTGCGCGGAGATGCTGCTCCCAGCAAAAGGGCAAAAATAATGATTGCCATTAGTATGGGCACCCAGGCTACTCCCCACATTACGGGGCCAACCGGTGTTATCCAGAGTCCGGCGGCCAGGCCTGCCAGCACCAAAACCAGCAGGAAAGTCCAGAAACTTTCCCACGGCCCGGTCGATTTAAATACATAATAAAATACAGCGCTAATTATTACTGCTGCCAATACGGTTAGTAGAACTCCTAAAAATGTCATAACCCTTATTTTAATTAATGAATAATCATTTTGGTTAATTGTCAGGAGAATACCGTGCCATTCATTTTCGAAAACAGCGGTGTATAAAACAATTCGTTGATTTTCTTTTTTTTGTTTTGGTGATTTTGATTTAATGTGCTGAAAAATAGCTTTTTGCTGGAGTTGACTCCATTCTGCGAAGATTTAATAAACCGGTTGCCCCCGGTTATGAAATACACCTGAATTTGTGGATGAATAACCTCAGTGTGTACATTTTTTCTCATATTCAGGTTGAAGAGAGACAATTTGCAGAGGCAGATTTGGAAATTTGCGGCGGCGGGGATTTTAACTTGTGCTGTAATTTATTTACCCCCTGTGGTAAATGTGTTATTTACCCCCTCCGAAACCTAAAGGTTTCTCGTCCCCCTTGGCAGGGGGACAAATGCTCCGATTCGTGCAGGTTGCTAAATAAAGACGTTCCAGGCCCGGATTTGGAAATCCGCGCTGGCGTGAAAAAAAAGCGGAATTTTTGATTTGGTGGAAGTCGCTCCGATAAACGAAGGTTGTGAAATTAACGCGATTCAATTTTTAATAATTCTTTTATCACCTTTCTTGCCATAAACTGCAGGGCTTTGCCCCGGTAAGAAAAATCGTTAAATGTGCCGATTATGTGTGATTCCGTTTTGGGATGATAAAACATTAATGCACCGGTTGCTCCAACACATCCCCACGAGTTGTATTTTTCAGGCATAATGACTGGAACGATTTTAAATTTCCAGATGGAATACCCGTAATTGAAACCTACGGTGGGGAATCCCATGTTAATATCGTCTTCAATCATTCTGTTCAGCGTTTCCTTTTTTATAAGTTTTTCCCCGGTCAGGGCTTTCATAAATTTCAAAAAATCATTGAGGGGTGCAATCACAGAGCCTCCGGCGTAATCTATCTGGTGAAGCCCGTTTACCGAAAACAAATTCACACCTTTAATAAACAATTTTGCCGGCGGGTATTCACTTTCAACTTTCGGTTTGGAAAAACCCCACATCCAGGCATGTTGCATATCCAGCGGTTCAAAAACAAATTGGTGCATCACTTCGTGAAATGGTTTCCCGGTAATGTTTTCCACTATCAGTCCCAGCAGGTAGTAGTTGGTATCGGTATAAAAATGTTTTTTGCCGGGCACTGCCACCGGGGTTAAATTTTCTTTTCCCCAAATAACCGCCTCTCTGGGAGTTATGCTGAATGACGGGTCTTCCGTCATTTTCCGGTACAGTTTATAAAATACATCGTTTAACCCGGAGGTTTGCATCAACAGGTGCCTGATGGTAATCTGGCCCGAATAATCATTTCCTTTATAAACATGCAGTCCGTTCATTAATCCGGCATCTAAGTATTTGCCGATGGGGTGGTTAAAATCAAGCAGTTTTTTCTCATGAAGAATGGCGGTAACCACGGCGGTAAAAAGTTTTCCAACGCTGGCGAGGTGGCAGGGCTGGTGAATATTGGCGGGAATATTTCCGGTTTTCCCTTCTGCAAGGTTCAGGTGAATGTTCAGTTTGTCGGAATGAACCAGCAGGTATGCATTTTTTACCTTTTTATCTTTTTGTACCTGTTTGTGGAATGAAGATTCGATTTTTGTCTCAATGTCCGATGCTTTCATTGTTTTTTAGTTGTGAATATATATGTTTGTTTTGAATCCGGCAATATCGCCTGATGCAAAAAACCCCCATTTACAACATGTGCCATTCGTCGTATTTCCAGTTTCGGAGATTGCAGATAATGTATTTTCTGACCCTGTTTAATTGTTCTTCATTGCGGATGATACGGATGTGATAACGTGATTGCCACGAAAATCCGTTCGTTACCTTTCGAACCATCGCACGTACGATTCCGCGCACCATCACGATCATATTGCAACCCGTCGTTTCCGGATAAACATTTCGAATTGTTTTTATCGATTTGTATGATTTCGTGAATATGATTGGGCATAACAACGTATTCATCCAAATTTACATAACCGAATTGGCGGGGTATTTCCATTCAAAATTGCAATCAACGCTCCGTGATGTTGTCAGCTCTGACGACGCTGACAAGCCGGGACAGGCTTTGTCAGCGTTAAGGACTGGTTTCTCCTTCCACTATCGCAATTTTATCACCGATCAGGCTGAATAAAAATTTAATAAAATATTGTAACAAGCGGGGTGGGGCCGGCTACTTCTTTTTTTGAACAGGTTATCCGCAAGCCGGCAGATCACCTGTTCAGTTTAACACCCATGAATTTAATTATTGAACCCGTACCGGGTTCTTTGTCGGGGTGTGGTTGTTTACCACGGGTTGTACCCGTGGCTATTGTTGTTGAACCACTCCCTGGTTTTTGGAGCAACCTGTCAGCGGCGGGAGACCTGACAGCGTCACAATAAATAATACTGCAAATTCAAAATAAAAACTCCCCGGATTGAAAATGAACAG
>DATFJO010000159.1:0-6370 GCA_035269145.1 Tangfeifania sp.
ATCAAGGTAAATTTTTGCCTTTCAACAAAAAAAGTCCAGATAAAATAGTTTCATTTCGGTCTGTTACTTCATGACTCTTTTTTTTACTTTCAAAAAAACATTATCGCTTATTGTTACTTAACAATTCTTTTGCTTTAATGGTTTTGAAAGGTAATCGTTGCAGCCGGCATCCAATATTTTTCGTAATTATCAGAAAATGTTCATCGAAAAGGCCTAACGGGTTTACGTTTTTCATGGTTGCTTATTTTTATACTGCTAATTAAAGCAATTTACACGTCATTATCCTAATTAATATATTAACAATCAGTTGTTTATATTGACATTTGGTTTTTAGAGATGTCCATAAAAATCTTTTCAGTACCTATTTAGTAGACGGGATACCTTCCTTCGTTCTATGAACACAAATGGAGCAACTTTCCCTATGTAAATTGCCTTACGCCCTCAACTCATTCACCTCCTTCAGTATATGTTTTTTGGGTTTCACCCCAACAATACGTTTCACTTCTACTCCATCCTGAAAAACAAGAAGCGTAGGAATATTGCGCACTTTAAACTTCTTTGCCAGGTATTGTTGTTTGTCGACATTTACTTTTCCGATGGTAATATCGTCTTCACTTTCAGCAATGTCATTAAGTACCGGAGCAACCATTTTACACGGGTTGCACCATGGCGCCCAAAAATCGACCAGTGTAATTCCGCGGCGGATGGCCGGCTTAAAATTTTTCTTCCCGAGTTGAATGATTTTTTTGCTGTCTTCTACCGGCTTTGCATTTTTCATCCGGTAAAAATTAAACGTAATTAGACCGATTAAAACGACCAAAACCGCAAGAATGATGATTAGAGTTGTTGACATATTTTACTTTTTTTATTCTGAAACTTTAATTTCTGAGGTAATTTCCATTGCCTGGCGGTAAGTGGCGCTCACTCCGCAATAACGTTCTTCGGAGAGATTCACCGCTTTTTGAAGTTTCTCCATCGGAAGGTCTTTTCCTTTAAACTCGTAAATCACATGCATTTTCGAGAACTGTTTCGGGTGTTCTTCCGTTAAATCGCCTTCTACCGATACGTTAAAATCTTCTACTTCTACCCGCATTTTTTTGAGAATGGAAACTACATCCATTCCGGTGCATCCTGCCAAAGCAGCCAGCATAAGTGGCTTTGGACGCGGACCACGATTTTCACCGCCCACTTTTTCGGAAGCATCGAGCATTATTTCGTGTCCGTTTACCTCGGCTGAAAAAGCCATTTTATCTTTCCAGCTTATTTTTACTTGTTCTTTTGCCATAATATATTTTTCCTTTCAATTCAAAAATCTTCAAAATTAATCAATTATTTATCGTTAAAAAATTGGGTTTGACTATCAGCATCACCCAACCCAGGTAATTCGTCCCGGTTTCAAAGAGTTGTTTATTCGCAACATTCTCATATCCAAATACCATCTGATTTTTTATATCTGAAATGCTACCTACAGAAAAACCAGTTTTCAGTACAACATCAGGGTTTATGCGCTGCGTAAAACCAACATCTACATAATTCCCGAGGTTGCCTTTCCAGTAAACAGTATTTCCGGCGTTTGTTTCCGTTCCAGAGGGCAACCCGCTGGCCGGATCAATTGAATTATGAGCCGGCACATCCGTTATTAAATAAGGCGACCACCAGGTAACTGCCAGCAAATTTTTCTTTCCGGGTTTAAAACTAAAACGCAAATACGGATCGAAATAACCGCCGCCTTTGGTTCCGGTTTTATAGCTGTCCTGAATAATGAAGTGGTTCATATTTCCTCCGTAATAAGGGAACCGTGCACTGTACAGCAAATCGAAGCTATGCCGTGTATTTGCATAATCCGGGTCGGCGTTGCTGTAATCGTGGCCTGAAAGCAGTTCAGCTCCGGCTGCCAGTTCCCATTTCTTTGCCGGTGCACGGTACCCGATTTCCCCGGTAGCCAGGTAAGCTGAAATGTTTCGGTAATCGTCGTTTGGTCCTTTTTTATTGTCGGTTCCGTGCTGGTAATAACCCGAGAGAAAGCCAAAAATTCCGGTACCTCCATCGTTGTAATCCAGAATCAGACCGTGCGTTCCGGTGGCAAAAAGTTTATCGGTCGCGGGATAATCGCGGCCGGCCATGCTGAAAAAAGCAGAAACTGAAACTCTATTGTTGTGGTTTTTTTTGAAATTGATAAAATTGAGCGTTTTCAGTTTTTCACCTGTCCAGTCTGAATTCCGAACTTCTCCGTGAAGGGTACCGTTATTGTTGTATGACAGTCCCATGTCGATAAACCAGCCGGTTTCCGGGTCCTGCATTTTGTAAAGAAGTCCGTCGTAACTTAAACCTGAAGTCCACCAGTTTCGAAATGAAAGCACACGCATTTTGTTGTAGTTCCATTCCTGACGGCCAATGCGCAGGCTCGATTTTTCTTTCAGCTTCAATTCCACCCAGGCTTCGTGAATTCCGAATGATTCGGTATTTCCGAGTAATCCTGTTGGATTAAAAGCATCGTCTGATCCCCAAACCCGGGCATCCTGCAATGTCAAGCGCGCAGAATACCAGTCATTCGCATAATTCAGGTTCAGTCGCGATCGCTGATCCACTGAAAGCACAGCGTCAGCAGATGCTTTTACAGGAATTTTATAACCATGATTCAACAAACTACGGGTTCTGAATTCGCCGTCGATTGAAAACTGCGAAAATGCCTGCTGAGAGAAAAAGATTGCAAAAACTATAAATGCCAGTTTATTAAATTTCATAAAAATCCAATCACTTTAAAATGGTTGCAAGCATTTTTTCATTCTCCGCCGCTGCTTCCGACATAACATCTTTAATTACCTTCCCCATTGTGCTGGCCATCAGTGATGAATTCATTCGTGACACATAAACTTTGCCGTCGCTTTTTTCATAAATGGCCACCCTACAGGGCATCATGGAAGTGACTACGCGTTCGTCGTCTTTTCCCAGAATTTTTCCGGCATGATCAGGATGACACAATTCGAATACTTTTACTGCTTTAACCTCTTTTCCATGTTTTTGCATGGTGGCCTGCAAATCGTGCACCGCCGGCAATTTCCAACCGGCTTCTTCAACTGCCGCTTCAAAGCGTTCTACCGATTCTTCAAAACCGTACTTGCTTTCATCTTCCACCAACATCATCGATGGCGCCATTGTAAAACCTAATCCTATGGTAATTATTATACCGGCAATAAATGCTACTAATCCTGTTAATACTGACTTTTTCATCTCATTAAAATTGTTTATTTCGTTTGTATTCGATGGAACTCCCGATGAATTTTAATTCTTCATGATTGTGAATATGAAGAATAAAAATTCATGTTCGTTTCATAACTTCTATTCTTATAATTGTTCTTCTAAAATTTCTTCCTGTTTCACTTGTTTTTCTGAAAGGTATTTGCCTGCACTTAATGCAGAAATGGTTCCGTCGGCAACGGCAGTGGTAACCTGCCTGTATTTTTTTGTGATGCAGTCGCCTGCAGCAAAAACACCCTCAATGTTTGTTTTTAAATCGGTGTCAACCACAATTTCTTTTCGCTCATTTAATTTTACCAACCCATCCAGGCTTTCGGTATTGGGTTGGTAGCCCACAAAAATGAACGTACCGTCTGTTTTGAGGCTGCTCATTTTTCCGGTGGGAAGGTGCTCGATATCTACATTTTCCAGTTTTCCGTTTCCGTAAAATCCGCGAAGTTCCGATTCCATGATGAATTCAATTTTCGGATTTTTTTGTGCTTCTTCCACAGCATGTTTAAATGCCTGGAAATGATCGAACTGATGAACGATGGTAACCTTGGTTGCAAACTGGGTAAGCGCAACAGCTTCTTCGAGCGCTGAATTTCCACCTCCAACTACAACCACTTCTTTTCCGGTGAAGAAATCACCATCGCAGGTGGCACAGTAAGAAATGCCGGTTCCTTTAAACTGGTTTTCACCAGGAATACTCAGGGAGCGCGGTCTGCCGCCCGGAGTCAATATTATGGTTCGTGCTGTAAAAGAACGACCGTCTTCCAGTTCCACCTCTTTTATATCTCCTTCAAGATTGTAGCGGGCAATTTTAACGTTCGATTTTATTTTGCAGCCAAAACTCTTGGCCTGCTGTTTCATGGTGTTGGCCAACATGTAGCCTTTTGTGGAAGGCACACCCGGGTAGTTGGCAATCTCTTCGGTAAGCACCATTTGACCGCCAACTGCGCCTTCATTTAAAATAAGCGTCGAGAGTTTGGCCCGCGAAGCATAAATTCCGGCGGTGAGTCCGGCTGCTCCGGCGCCTATAATCATTACATCGAATGTATAGTTCATGGCAAAATTTTTTTAGTAAGGAACAACCCGGAATTTGACCGGGCTGCCCTTAAAGTTTTTTATCGGTGTTACACTTTTTCAGCAAATTGCTCATCCAAAATGGAGGTAATCTGCTGCATGTTTTGAATGCTGCTGGTTGCATGCGCCACTTTTCCGTTTTTGTAATACATGGTGAACGGAAGTCCCATAAAACCATTGGTTTCAGGTGTGTTGCGAATAATAGCTGCTTCCGGATTATCGAATCCCATAACTGCAAATTTTACATCTTCTCTTTCATCTTCCAGCTCTTCCATTACATCGTAAACAGGCATACACATTGGCCCCATGCGACCACAGCAAACCATTACGTTTTCATTTTCTTCAATCATTTTTTCGAGCTCTGCGGCTGTTTCTACTTCGGGTAGATTTGTTTGCAAAAATTTCATAATTCTAAATTTTAATGTTTATAAATTGTTTTCACTCTTATTTAATAGTGATTGGTAATTTCACTGATAATTTGTTCGTCTGATTCGAGTTTGCCTTCCAGCCATGCTTCCACCAGTTTTTCAGGTGAATTTTGCGGGATGCCCACAAAAAGGTTAACCTTTTCGCCTGCAAACCGATTCAGGATTTGCCGGTTGACTTTGTAAACAATTACATCGGTAATTCCCTGTTCTTTTAGCCAGACAGGTAATTCAGATGTGGTTGTCCCTCCCGGAAAAGCAGCTTCTTTTTTATCCACTATTTTTCCGTCCACTTCGAATATCTCGTAGTGCTGGCACTCGCCGAAATATTCGCTTAAATAATCGTTTGATACTGGTATGGCAACTCGTTTCATGTCGTTAAAATTTCTGTGACAAAAATAGTTCGGGGCTTTTTCCTGTGAAAGAAAATGGCGCTGGGATACGAAAGCAGGAAAACTGTAATTTTTCAGTTTTTTTCCTGTCACCGGACAGTTTTATTTGTTTTTGGTACTTTTGTACCGTCTCAAAAGCATTGAAATGAGCGAAAAGAAAACAAACAATAAAGGTGAACCAAAAACTCCTGAAGAATGGATGGAGCAACTTCCGGGAGTGATGGGCAACATTACCGAAAACAAAACCCGGATTACCTACCTGAAAGGAGAAACCATTTTTAAACAGGGCGCTTTTGCACCTTACATTTTGTATGTGGTAAAAGGATTGATAAAAGTTTACCTGCAAACCGGTTTCGAAAAGCAAATAAATCTCAGCCTGGCAAAAACAGGCGAGTTCCTGGCTTTCTCCTCCATTTTTGGCGAGAACATTCACACATATTCGGCACAGGCACTAAAAGATTCAGTAATTTGTATGATTGAAAAAGAGAGCCTGAAAGAAGTCCTTTTGAATAACCCGGATTTTGCACTTGAAGTTACATCGAAAAACTATCGGAATGAGCGACACCTCCTGGAAATCATCAAAAATATTTCGTATAAACAGATGCGCGGAAAACTGGCGTCGGGCCTGTTGTATCTGTCAGATGAAGAGTTTCTGAAAGAAAATGTTTTTCAGTTTTTAACACGGCAGGAAATTGCTGATTTCGCAGGAATTTCAACCGAAAGTGCGATTAAATTTCTGAAAGAATTTGAAAAGGAAAAACTGGTAAAACTCAAGGGGAAAAACATTGAAATCAGTGACCCTAAAAAACTGGAAATCATTAGCAAAACGAGTTAGCAGATTATGAAATTTTCGCAATCCAAGAAAGAAGAATTATTGTCTGAAGTAACATTTTCGGCCAGTCGTGGCGGCGGACCTGGCGGACAAAATGTAAATAAAGTAAGTACGAAGGTGGAATTGCGGTTCGATGTAAATGATTCTGAAACTTTAACTGAAACGCAAAAACAGCGGATTCTTTCAAAACTAAAAAACCGGATTACAACCGACGGAGAACTGGTGCTGACATCTTCGGTCGAAAGAACTCAATGGCGAAACAAAGAAAAAGTGACGCAAAAGTTTTTTGAACTGGTTGAACAAGCACTCACGCCGCCAAAAAAAAGAATCAAAACAAAACCGACCAAAGCTTCGAAAGCCAAACGACTGGAAAACAAAAAGAAACAAGGACAAAAAAA
>DATFJO010000160.1:0-6679 GCA_035269145.1 Tangfeifania sp.
TGGAAGGCAACTGACCAGGCTGGAAATACTTCAACTGTTTCTTTTGATGTTATTGTTACCTCTGAAAATGACTTACCCACAATACATTCAATTCCTGATATTTTGGTGACTGAAAATACTTCTTCAGTAGAAATTGAACTAACCGGAATTTCTTACGGAATCGACTGCGTGGAAGAAGATGTGATGGTTTCTGCTGAAGTAACTTCAGGAATGGAACTAATTGCACTGGATTCAGTGATGTACACTGCCGGAGCCGATTCAGGTATGTTGATGCTCAGCATTACTCCTGAAATGAGCGGAATGGCAGAAGTTATGGTAACCGTTGTTGATGAAGCCGGTGACACTACCACAACTTCGTTCATGGTAACTGTAACACCGGTTAACGATGCACCGTTCCTTGTAAACCCATTTGCTGACCAAACTGTAAACGCTTCTTATGAACTTGCAATTGCAGTGAGCGATGTTCCTGGCGAATACTTTGATGATCCTGACGGAGATATGCTAACACTGACAGCAATGGTTGAAGGTGGAGCAGCACTTCCGGTTTGGGCCGAAGTAGTTGGAGATACATTACATGTTGCTCCGATGATTGCCGACACAGGTTGCTACACTATGGTTGTTGAAGCTTCTGATCCTGATGGATTGACTGCTACCGATACCTTCCAGGTATGTGTAGAAGGTTATCCGACTGCCATTGATGATATTGGCGCAGGAGAATTTGAAGTGAACCTTTATCCGAACCCAACAAGAGGTATGGTAAATGTTGACATCGAATCATCGACTGCACGCGATATTGAACTGACCGTACTCGACATTACCGGAAAACAGGTATTGCGCAAACAATTCCGCGCTGCCGAACGGATTACATTCGATATGTCAGGTAAAGTTTCAGGAATGTATTTCGTGAAACTCGACTTCGAAGGACAACAAGTACTGAAAAAACTTGTTGTTGACAGGAAATAACCTAACAGATTAGATATAGAAAACAGGAGCCATTTTGGTTCCTGTTTTTTTTAATAAAGATTACAATAACAGATAACCAGTTATCCCAATTCTGAAAAACAGACGCGTTGAGAATAAGCGAACCAATAACTCAATGTTTTTCATCATCGGTGCTATAACATAATCCTTGAAAATTCGAGGTAATACCAATTGTATTTCAAACTGAGCCTTAAACGAAGATTTGATAGGCATATAAACGTGAAACGAATTATATAGTTACTGGCAAATGAATCAGTATTATCTTTACCTGAACCGGCTTAGGGTATAGTAAGCTTCAGCATAGAATTATCGGTTACACGAAACATTGAATTAACAGTACCCTGACATAACCGGAAAACAGGTATCGCGCAAACAATTCAGTAACGGCAAAAAAAAGCTTTCGATACGACAGGTAAAATTTCGTAATGTATTTTGTAAAACCTGATTACGAAGGAATGACAGAATTCAAAAAACTGATTGTTGATTTGGAATAAAAATCAGCCTAAAAAAGAAAAGGGGAAGTTTTGAAACTTCCCCTTTTCTTTTATGCATTAATTAGTTCTTTACAATCTTATCTTTCTATTCTTTGCCTCGATGAATAGTTGATATGCAGCGCGGCTGATTTTCTCAATTCCTGCTTAATATCTGAAACAATACCCATTTTGGTATTTTCATCTACTTTCAGCGAAGTAATCATCTGAGGTCTTTCTGCCTCATCCCTTGCTTCCCTTTCAGCAATCACATAATCCTGAATGTCTCCTACAGTAGCAAACTGATCGTTCAACTGGATACGTGGTGCAACACCAAACTTATTTTGGAATTGCGGTTTTGGTTCACCAACGTAAATATAACTTACCAGCGATTTTTTCTCCAATTTACTTAACTCTGTTGCCTGAGGAAGTGTAATGTCGACCTTGTAGGTAACTTCACGCATGGTAGTACTTACCATGAAGAAGAATAACAACATAAACACAATGTCGGGCAATGAAGCTGTTGATATTGGAGGAAGTTCCTTTCCTCCGCTTTTTCTGAATTTACTCATAATTATTCTACCTTTTTGGGTTCAGCTTCTGAGATTCTTGACGGATAAATATCGCGGATAGCATTTTGTTGATCCCTTTCCAATTCGTCGTAAGGTTTACCAAAACGCTCCCGGGCCAATTCATCTCTCAACTCATTAATGGCAGCAACCAGTTCGTTTTGAACAGCGATGTACGTTCCGTACTGCGTATCTAGGTCATTACGCAGCGAAATAACTCCTTTGGTAACCATTGTTTCCCCGAAGAAGGGAATTTGCTGTGGTTCCTTTTCAGGCAAATCTTCTTCATCGTATGGATTTGCCATGAATTCTTTCGCTCTTTCACGTAAATTATCGATATCGGCATATTCGCCTTCCACAAGTAGATCGTTGTTCCGGTTTACCAGTACAACAAACACGTTTCGCTCTTTAATCTGTTGATCATCTTCGAGCTGTTCGGGATCTACCCATTGTGGAAGTCTTCTTTCCAATCCGCTGTCAACGTCCATCGTGGTTGTTACCAGGAAAAAGATAAGCAGCATAAAGGCAATATCAGCCAATGATGCCGACGGTATTTCTGGAATTTTTTTAGCCATAATTTATTTTTCCTGTTTAGTTACCACGAATTAAATTACTTAAATAACCGGGTTACCGATGAGAACATAATACTTAATACTGCAAGTCCGAGCAGAATATAAGTAACATACAAACCGGCATCCACAAACTTGGCAACCTGAGAAGTGAGGGTTCCGTCATTTATAAATTTCTGAACACCTATAAATTGTGGAATCTCATCTGATGCCAATAAAAACGCTACTACTACAACCACTCCGAGAAAAACGAGTGATATCAATCCTTTCTTGGCGGCTTTGATATCGGTAAACATGTGGTAAATACCAGCAAGTACTGCGATACCAGCGCCAATTGCCATAAGAATGTAGGTCCAGACAAGGTTGGAATTAATCCAGCTTCCCATTGTTGGATCAGCGTCGTTTTCACTAATGTTAACCATCATTGAAACAATAAGAACCGCTGAAACAATGAGCAGGACCCACAATAATATGGTAACAAATTTTCCTACTTTATTCATGGGTATTCTTATTTTTTCAAGTTATGTTTAACTAATAAGTCTAAAAATGAGATAGATGCATCCTCCATGTTGTTGATAATGCTGTCGATTTTAGCTACACAGTAGTTGTAGAAAATCTGCAGAATAATTGCAACAAGCAGACCGGAAACTGTTGTAATCAAAGCTACTTTAATACCACCTGCAACCAGTGAGGGAGAGATGTCACCTGCAACTTCAATTGCATCAAATGCACCAATCATACCAATTACAGTTCCCATAAAACCAAGCATCGGCGCCAGAGCGATAAACAGCGCAATCCAGCTCAAACCTTTTTCGAGCAAACCAGCCTGCACGCCGCCATAAGAAATTATTGATTTTTCAACAACATCGATTCCATGGTCGAAACGGTCGAGTCCCTGGTAAAAAATACTTGCAACCGGTCCGCGGGTTTTGCGGCAAACTTCTTTTGCAGCTTCCACACCGCCACTTTGAAGGGCCTCTTCAACGTTGGCAAGTAATTTCTTGGTATTGCTGGTAGCAAGGTTCAGGTAAAGAACCCTTTCAATTGCGAATGCCAAACCTAAGATAAGAGCTATCAAAACAAATGACATGAACGTTGGGTTACCTTCAATAAATTTTTGTTTTAACTGACTGTGCAACGACTTGCCTCCTTCAGCAGCTGCTGCGGTTTCTTCAACAGGATCGGCAGTCATATCAACCTGTTCGGCTGCCTCTGCATTCGTAGTTTCTTGCGTAGCTGCTTCATCCTGGGCAACCACAGCATTCGATGCCATAAAAAACAGCATCCCGGTTACTGCTATTAACGCGAATAGTCTTTTCATAACTAATTTGAATTTTTTTAATTAATAATTTCGTTGATTTTTATTATATGAATTTATTTCAATTAAATTTCAGCAAACAAATAACACGTTTTCATTTTAAATAATCAAATAAAAATGCTTATTTGATTATTGTCTCATTCTTTTCCTGCGAATAACCTCCTTTCAAAATCCGTCAAACACCATTGCTTTCCCACCGGTTCCCGTTTTATTGAACCAACGTAATTTTGTTTTTCATTTTAAGGAAATTATATCCATCAATACTTTTAAAGAACGTTTCCTGCTTTGCAGCTTCACTTCTGGAATCAAACTCTTCGAAATAATGTAATCTCCAAGGTCTTCTTCCTTTAGTATATCTACTCTTTCCTGAATTGTGAACTTTTACCCGCTCTTTTAAATTTTTTGTGGAACCGTAATAATAGGTCCCGTCGTAGTCACTTTTCAGAATATATGCGAAATAACTCATTGTTTCTCCGTTATGCGGAGAGAGGGGGATTCGAACCCCCGATACCGTTTTGCGGTATTCACGCTTTCCAGGCGTGCCAGTTCAGCCACTCCTGCACCTCTCCTTTTTCCGGCATGCCTCAATTAGAGGGCTGCAAAATAATAAAAAAATATGAAAAAGAAATAAAGCTATCCACTTATTTCCCCGCGCAGGTTCTTATTGAGATACATTTTAATTTCGTTGTTTGAAAGCTGCTGCCCCAATAAAAACATAAGTTTTGTAATGGCAGCTTCGGTTGTCATGTCTTTTCCTGAAATTACGCCTGCTTTTAGCAGTTCAAGGCTTGTTTCGTATTGCCCCATTGCAACCTGTCCTCCTTCGCACTGGGTAACATTTAGAATAAAAATCTCTTTTTTTATAGCCTTTTTTACACAATTAATCAGCCATTTTGTGGTAGGAACATTTCCTGAACCAAAAGTTTCCAAAACCACGCCCCTTAATCCCGGAATATTCAGTATGGAATGAAAAACTTTTTGATTGATTCCGGGAAATATTTTCAGGATGGCTACATTGTCGTCGAATTGAGTATTTACTTTTAAAATTCCTTCGTTTTCAGGATAATGAATAAACTCTTTTCTGAATCTGATATCGATGCCGGCCACTGCCAGTTCAGGGTAATTAACCGAACGGAAAGCGCTGAACTGATCGGCATCGCGTTTTACAGCCCTGTTACCCCTGAAAAGCTTAAAATCAAAATAGATACAAACTTCAGGCACCATGCTTTTCCCGTTTGTCATGGCCGCTGCTATTTCCACTGAAGTTATCAGGTTTTCTTTTCCGTCGGTTCGCAAAGTTCCGATGGGCAGTTGCGACCCGGTAAGAACAATGGGTTTGTTCAGATTTTCGAACATGTAACTCAATGCAGAGGCTGTATACGCCATTGTATCGGTTCCGTGCAACACTACAAATCCATCAAACCTGTTGTAATTTTTCTGAATTGTTCTGGCAATTTTCACCCAGTTGCGCGGATTCATATTCGATGAATCGAGCGGCGGCCGGAATGTAATGGTTTTAATAGTGTAATTGAACTTATTAAGTTCCGGAATTTCTTCTTTAATTTGATCGAACTGAACCGGCCCGAGGGTACCTGTATGCGGACGGTGTACCATACCGATTGTTCCTCCGGTATAGATTATGAGAATGGATGTATTTTTATCGCTGGAAATTGCCATAGGGCTCCGTTAAGTTTTAACGGTGCAATTTATCAAATTCCGAACAACTGGCGAGCATTTGCAGAAGTTATTTCTGCTACTTCTTCAACAGAAATATCATAAATTTCAGCTACTTTTTGAGCCACAAAAGCCAGGTAAGCACTTTCGTTTCTCCGGCCTCTTTTCGGAACCGGCGCCAGGTAGGGTGAATCAGTTTCGAGCACCAGTTTATTAACATCAACCGATTTTATTACATCATCCAGTTTACTGTTTTTAAAGGTAACCACGCCACCTATTCCCATATAAAAACCAACGTCAGTTACTTTTTGTGCCTCTTCAAAGCTTCCGTTGAAACAGTGAAAAATCCCTTTCAGGCTTCCGTCCTGCTCTTCTTTAACAATAGTATGTACTTCTTCAAACGAATTTCTGACATGAATAACAATAGGAAGATTGTACGACCTGGCAAGTTTTATCTGGTGCCTGAAAGCTTCCTGCTGTTCTTTTATGTATTTCTGTTCCCAGTAAAGATCGATCCCGATTTCGCCAATGCCATAAAATTTACGTTTCTGGAGCCAGTATTCTACCGCTTCAAGTTCTTCCCTGAAATCTTCGGAAACAGAAGTGGGGTGCAGTCCCATTAAAGGATAGCATAAATGCGGATAAGAATCGCTCAAGTCGAGCAATCGCTTAACTGAACCCGAATCAATATTGGGAAGTATAATCTTTTTCACGTCATTGTCATAAGCGCGTTGCATCACTTCATCAATGTCGTGATTAAAATCCTCTGAATAAATATGCGAATGTGTATCAATTAACATGTTGAAAAATCCAAATTTCGACAAATGTATAAAAGTGTTTTATCCTGAAGTTAAATTCAACTTTACCAATAGATTAAATTTAACACAGTTATAAGGATAAAACACTTTTATAAGGAAATATGAATTTTGTAAATTAAACAACTCCCTGTGCCAGCATGGCATCGGCAACTTTAACAAAGCCGCCGATGTTGGCGCCTTTTACATAGTCGACTTTCGAACCGTTTGTACCATAACTTACACACCTGGCGTGAATATCTCTCATAATTACCTTCAAACGGGCATCCACCTCTTCGCGCGG
>DATFJO010000161.1:0-30065 GCA_035269145.1 Tangfeifania sp.
TCCTGAAAATAAGGAAGAAGAAAACAAAAACGAAGAAGAGTTCAAATATGAACGCCGCGAATTTGGGGTTTACAATTTTGAACGCAAATTTAAAGTTCCGAAAACAGTAGATGCTGAAAAAATTGAAGCGCATTTTGAAAACGGAATTCTGGGACTGACACTTCCGAAAAAAGAGGAAGCACTTGAAAAAGCACCAATCGATATCAAAATTGCGTAAACAATAGCAAGTTAAAGAGGATAGGTAAATTTAAGCCCGGCAGAGATGTCGGGCTTTTTTAATGAATAAATTATTCAATATAAAAAACAATAAATGTACTGGAATCTCCAAAAGATTTCCAAAAGGGGAAAATATCGAACATGTATATATTTTTTCCATTTATTTTGTGAGACAACGTTTCAAAATCATTTAAAAACAGAGTAAGTTCAAAACTATCGTTAGTTAATATATCACTCCAGGCGTTTAAGAAAGGTTCTATACAATCATAGCAGTAATCAGAATAAAGATCTTGCATAGGCCGAGGGCCGTACGATCTCAATACTTTAAACCTTTTATCGTAGAAAACAGTGTCCATGTAAGAAGTATTCCCTTCTTTCACTTCGAAAATGCTATAACTAATAGGTTGAACATATGGTTTATAAATTGTATCTTTTGTAATCTCAACAACTGGTTTAAAATGGTCATAATTTATTTGAGGTTTAGGTTTGTCTACTCCTCTATATCCTCCTAAAAACCTTACACTTGCGTACTCAACACTATCAAGTACGAATTCATTGTTTAATGATCCAAAAACAAATTGAGTACTGTCTGAATTAAGAAAAGCTTCGGACTGATTTATAGCTATAGTTGAATCAATATACCTTGCATCAAACATTACAATTGAATCATAATAAACTATTTCCGTGATATAAACAGTATCTATCCCGTCTGTTTCAGGGATATAGTCTTTCATACATGAAGAAGATATGATGATAATTGCTATGAATGTGATGATTGTAAAAAATACGTGAATTTTTTTCATAAAGGTTAAAATTTAGTTTTTTCAAATATACAGATTAATATTTACGTGGTAATTCAATGTCGGTACAAAATCAGATGACTTAAATTTTAAAATGTACTTCTTTTTAATATTCAAATTAAGTGTTATTTTTACTTTTTAAATATTCAAAAAATGCAACTAAACTAAACTTCAGAAATCATGCTCGAACAATTGAAAGAAAAAGTACTTCAGGCCAACCTCGATTTGGTAAAACATGGTTTGGTAGTGTTTACCTGGGGAAACGCCAGCGGTATCGACCGCGAAAATGGTTTTGTGGTGATCAAACCCAGTGGCGTGCTGTATGAAAAAATGAAACCCAAAGATATGGTCGTGTTGAATTTGTATGGGCAGGTGGTTGAAGGCAATTTAAAACCCTCGAGCGATGCTGCGACACACCTGGTTCTTTACCGGCAGTTTCTGAATATTGGCGGCGTGGTGCACACACATTCCGAATGGGCAACCTCATGGGCACAGTCGGGTTACGATATTCCGGCTTTGGGAACAACCCACGCCGATTATTTTTACGGTGAAATTCCGTGCACCCGAAAAATGACGCAGGAAGAAATTCAGAATAATTACGAGAAGGAAACCGGTAAGGTGATTGTGAACCGGTTCAAAAACCTGGATCCCGATGAGATTCCGGGTGTTTTGGTAAACAACCACGGACCATTTTCATGGGGAACAGATCCGGATAATGCCGTGCATAACGCGGTAGTACTCGAAGAAGTGGCAAAAATGGCTTTCCGGACACTGATGATTAATCCTGACGCCGAAATGGGAAAAACACTGCTCGATAAACACTTTCTGCGCAAACACGGAAAAGACGCTTACTACGGACAAGAGTAGTTCAAAGTTCAGAGTTCAATGTTCAGAGAGAAAAGAGAGATAAACCAGAAGGTTAAAAATTGGATGGTTATTTCCTTCGATTTTTAATTTTTTAAATAAATAATTGATTATGCCAAAATATACGATAGGCCTGGATTACGGAACCGACTCGGTGCGGTCGTTAATTGTGAATACTGAAACCGGTGAAGAAGTTGCCACCGCAGTTTTTAATTATCCGCGCTGGGAAGAAGGAAAGTATTGCAATGCACCCAAAAATCAGTTTCGGCAACATCCTAAAGATTATTTGGAAGGCCTGGAATACACAATTAAAGAAGCACTTAAACAGGCGCCCGAAGGTGTTGCCGAAAATGTTGCAGGCATTTCCGTCGATACAACCGGTTCTACGCCGGTGGCTGTGGATGAAAAAGGAACCCCGCTGTCACTGACCGGTGGATTTGAAGAAAATCCCAACGCGATGTTTGTATTGTGGAAAGATCATACGGCCGTAAAAGAAGCCGATGAAATAAATGAACTGGCCCGCAAATGGGAAGTTGATTTCACCAAATACGAAGGCGGCATTTATTCTTCGGAATGGTTTTGGGCGAAGGTGCTGCATGTTATCCGGAAAGATCCCGGGGTTTTCAGGGCTGCCTATTCGTGGGTGGAACACTGCGACTGGATTCCGGCGCTGTTAACAGGCAATACCAATCCGAAAACATTAAAACGCAGTCGTTGTGCGGCAGGGCACAAAGCCATGTGGCACGAAGCATTTGGCGGATTACCCTCAGAAGAATTTCTGACAGCGCTCGACCCGATGCTGGCCGGTCTTCGTGAGAGGCTTTTCAAAGAAACCTTTACCTGCGATGTTTCAGCAGGAACAGTTTCAAAAGAATGGGCGGAAAAACTGGGATTGCCGGAAAATGTGGTGATTGGAGTCGGAGCTTTTGACGCGCATCTCGGTGCGGTTGGCGCCGAAATTGAACCGTATTATCTTTCGAAAGTGATGGGGACTTCAACCTGCGACATGCTCGTGGCTCCCATGGATGAAGTGGGCGATAAGCTGGTAAACGGAATTTGCGGTCAGGTTGACGGTTCCATTATGCCTGGAATGCTCGGGCTGGAAGCCGGGCAGTCGGCGTTTGGCGATATTTACGCCTGGTTTAAGTCGGTGCTGGAGTGGCCGCTGAAAAATATTCTGGCAAACTCGGAACTTGTTGATGAGGAAACCAAACAAAAATTGATTGTTGAAACTTCGGATAAAATAATTGCAGAACTGAGCGAAGCTGCCTCAAAAATCCCGATTGAGGAGAGTGGGGTAGTAGCGCTCGACTGGATGAACGGTCGTCGCACACCCGATGCCAACCAGAATTTAAAAGGCGCTATTGCCGGTCTGAATCTCGGTTCCGACGCACCGCGGATTTTTCGTGCGTTGGTGGAGGCCACAGCGTTTGGTTCAAAAGCCATTAATGATCGGTTTATTGAAGAAGGAGTCCGGATTGACGGCGTGATTGCGCTGGGCGGCGTTGCCAAAAAATCGCCTTTTGTGATGCAGGTAGTTGCTGATGTTTTGGATATGCCAATAAAAGTTGCCCGCTCGGAGCAGGCATGCGCACTGGGTTCAGCCATGGCAGCATCGGTGGCGGCAGGAATTTATGCCAATACTTCAGAAGCTCAAAAAAATATGGGCGGCGGCATCGAAACGGAGTATCATCCTGTTCCTGAAAATGTAGAGAAATACAAAGCACTTTACGAGAAGTATAAAAAGTTTGGAAAATTTATTGAGTTTGAGTTTTGAGATTTAAAAGAATTTTAATCACATTAAGGTGAATAAGAGTGGAATCAAAGATTCTTTGTGTATTAAATGAATAACTTTTCCCCTGCCGGGAGCCTTCATTTTTGTCTTTGAAACAAAAACGAAGCAATCCCGATTACTCGGGACAAGGCTGATTTTCATCTTCAATCTCCATTTTCATAAAACTTAAGTTCGTCCGGGTGATCTCCTCACAAGTTCGGAGCTTCCCGGTTTCACTAAAGTTTTATTTTAATTCCGGTTTTGATGAAAATAGGCCGCAGGATTGCAAGTTCGAAGCGTTATGAAATCAAAATTATAAGTATTGACTAATCAGTAATCAAGTCTATAAATGGCTAAATGATTTAAAATTCTTTAGTATTTGATTTGGAATATTTAACTATTTTTTGAATATCCGATATGCCTCATAAAGCGGACGTCACCCTCCGCGAAGCGATTCCCTCGGAAGAACTTGTTTCAGTGTCTATTTTATAATTTACTGATTATAAAAATATTGAGATACTGAAACAAGTTCAGTATGACGTGCAAGTAAAAAATATGATACAATACGGACATTCATTATTATTTTTAATTGTTGACTACGACCAATAAAAAAACCTGTCTCAAGATTTGAGACAGATTTTTTATTCTATGCTGAAATAAAATTTTATTTCTCAGGACGGAGTTTGCGCACTTCGGCGCCTGCCCGCCACATTTCTGATTCACGCAGTTCTTTTAATTCTGCTTCCAGTTTCGGTCGGTAGTCCGGTTGACTATTAGAGTCAATCGAGCGCTGCGCTTCGCGTCCGGCTGCTACTTCGCCATAAAGGTTTTCAAAAACCGGTTTGGTGGCATCCCTGAATTTTTTCCACCAGTCGAGTGCGCCGCGCTGGGCAGTGGTCGAGCAGTTGGCGTACATCCAGTCCATTCCGTTTTCGGCAACCAGCGGCATCAACGACTGGGTGAGTTCTTCCACGGTTTCATTAAAAGCTTCCGACGGTGAATGGCCGTTTTCGCGCAGCGTTTCATATTGAGCCGCAAAAATTCCCTGGATGGCGCCCATCAGTGTTCCACGTTCCCCGGTTAAATCGCTGTAAACTTCTTTTCTGAAATCGGTTTCAAAAAGATAACCTGAGCCAACTCCGATTCCGAGTGCGATGACACGGTTCCGAGCATTTCCGGTGGCATCCTGGAAAACGGCAAAGCTTGAATTCAGTCCGCGGCCTTCCAAAAACATCCGACGCAGCGAAGTGCCCGAACCTTTTGGCGCATCAAGTATCACATCCACGTCTTCCGGCGGAATAATGCCTGTGCGTTCTTTATAAGTGATTCCAAATCCGTGTGAAAAATAGAGAGCATCACCCGGATTCAGGGCTTTTTTTACAGTAGGCCATGCCGCAATTTGTCCGGCATCGGAAAGCAGAAACTGGATAATGGTTCCTTTTTGAGCCGCTTCTTCAATTTCAAAAAGCGTTTCGCCGGGAACCCAGCCGTCTTTTACTGCTTTGTCCCAGGTGCTGGAACCTTTACGCTGACCAACGATTACATTGAATCCGTTATCTTTCAGGTTCAGTGCCTGGCCAGGTCCCTGAACCCCGTAACCTAACACTGCGATGGTTTCATTTTTTAATGTTTCACGCGCTTTTTCAATCGGAAATTCCTGTCGCGTTACTACGTCTTCTTCCACTCCGCCAAAATTTATTTTTGCCATAATTATTTTTATTTTGTTGTTTTCTGTTTGATTCAGACAAATTTATTAATTTATATTCAGATATCGTATTGAATTGAAATTCAAAGTTTTGATTCGTATGATTTTAATCTATTTGATCGAGCACAGCATCCCGTTCTTTCAAAAACTCTGATAAGCGTTCAATCGGGTCGCGTGTAAGCGCAACTCTTCCCGAACGGATAAACTGCATTACTTTGAATTTGTTCAGTTCAAAAAACAATTCCTGGGTTTCCGTTTTGTGGCCGGTTTTTTCAATTACGGTATATTCCCGGGTGATTTCAAGAATCCGGGCACCGGCTTTTCGCACGATTTTTTCAATCGTATCGTTTTCATAAAGCGCCTCGGTAGCTACTTTGTAAAGCGCAATCTCCTGGTAAATCATTTCATCGTTGGTATGATAAAATGCTTTCAGTACATCAATCTGTTTTTCAATTTGTCCCACTACTTTTACAATTAAATCGGGTGTGGACTTAATAACAATGGTGAATTTGAAAATGCCCTCGATTGCCGATTCCGAAACAGTCATGCTGTCGATGTTGATTTTCCGGCGCGTGAATACAAGGGTAATTCTGGAAAGCATTCCGATGTGGTTTTCCGAATAAACCGTGATAATATATTCTTGTTTCATTTTATTGACTTTTAAAATTATTGATCATTAATCGTTAAAATTTCATCCGTATTAAGGTTCGAGCATTATATCTGAAACCGAAGCACCCGACGGAACCATCGGAAAAACATTGTCTTCTTTTTCAATCACCACTTCCAGCATATACGGTCCGGGATGATCGACCATTTTCTGAATGCTGTCTTCCAATTCTTCGCGAACTTCCACTTTGTGCGCATCGATGCCAAAACCTTTTGCAATGGCTATGAAATCCGGGTTTTGCAATTCGGTGAACGAGTATCTTTTTTCAAAGAAAAGTTGCTGCCACTGGCGTACCATGCCGAGGAAATTGTTATTCAGTACCACAATTTTTACCGGAAGTTTGTGCTGGGCAATTGTTCCCAGTTCCTGGATGGTCATTTGAAAACCGCCGTCGCCGATAAAAGTAACAACAGTCCTGTCGGGAGCAGCTATTTGAGCGCCCAGTGCGGCGGGTAATCCGAATCCCATTGTTCCCAGCCCGCCGGAGGTGACGTTGCTGCGCGAATGTCTGAATTTAAAATAACGCGATGCCACCATCTGGTGCTGACCGACATCAGTCACCAAAATTGCTTCGTGATTTGTTTTATCGCCGGTGATGCGAACTGCTTCTCCCATCGTCAGACCCGGTTTTTCAGGGAATAATTCTTTCTGAATAATTTTCTCCTGTTCAGTTTTATCGCAGTCCCTGAAACGCGCGAGCCATTCTTCGTGCTTGTTTGCTTTTACCTGTTCGGCAAGGAGTTTCAGCGATTTTTTCGAGTTGCCCAAAATCGGTACATCGGCTTTGATGATTTTATGAATTTCTGCCGGATCGATTTCCAGGTGAATGATTTTTGCCCCGGTTGCGTAGGCACTCACTTTTCCGGTCACGCGGTCGTCAAAACGCATTCCCACCGAAATAATTACATCTGCATGATTTGTTAGAAGATTGGGGCCGTAGTTGCCGTGCATTCCCAGCATCCCTACATTCAGCGGATGATCGGTTGGCATTGCCGAAAGGCCGAGAAGTGTCCAGGCAGCCGGTATTCCGGTTTTTTCTACAAACGTTTTTAGTTCTTCTTCAGCCTGGCCAATAATTACCCCTTGCCCAAAAAGGAGGAGCGGACGTTTGGCATTGTCGATAATTTCGGCTGCTTCTTTTATTTTTGATTTATCGATGGGCTGCTCAGGCACGTAACTTCTGATTTTAGTGCATTTTTTATACTCAAAATCGAGTTCCCCAAACTGGGCATCTTTTGTTAAATCAATTAAAACCGGTCCCGGACGTCCGGAACGGGCAATGTAAAATGCCTGGGCAATGGTTTCAGGGATTTCCTCGGGAGTTGTAATCTGATAGTTCCATTTTGTAACCGGCATTGAAATGCCCACCACGTCTGATTCCTGGAATGCATCGGTACCAAGCAGCGGTGAGGCTACCTGCCCGATAATACAGACAAGTGGTACGGAGTCGAGCATGGCATCTGCGAGGCCGGTAATAAGATTCGTTGCTCCGGGCCCGGATGTGGCGAAACAAACCCCGGGCTTCCCGGTTACACGTGCATACCCTTCGGCAGCATGGATAGCTCCCTGCTCATGGCGGGTAAGATAGTGTTTTACATTGTCGCTGTGATCATACAATGCATCGTAAACGGGCATAATCGCTCCACCCGGATACCCGAAAATGGTATCAACTTCTTCTTCCAGCAGAGAAAGAATTACGGCCTGTGAGCCGGTTACTTTTTTTGTCGTCATATTTTGAAATTTTAGCTGTTAATATCGTTTTGTTAATCAATTAATCTTATCGCACCCCGGTCGGCTGATGATACAAAGCGGGCATAAGCTTTCAGTGCTGTTGAAACGTTCCGCTTGCGGCCTGCCGGTTTGAAAGCATCTTTTCCTTTGGCTTCTTCCTTTTTGCGGCGTTCGTTTAGTTCGTCTTCGGAAACAAGCAAATTAATGGAACGGTTGGTAATATTAATTTCAATTTTATCATTATTCTGAATCAACCCGATAGCTCCTCCTGCTCCTGCTTCCGGCGAAACGTGGCCGATTGAAAGTCCGGAAGTACCTCCCGAAAAACGGCCGTCGGTTATTAGTGCACAATCTTTATCGAGCTGCATCGACTTCAGGTACGAAGTGGGGTAGAGCATTTCCTGCATTCCCGGGCCTCCTTTTGGGCCTTCGTAACGAATGACCACCACATCACCTTTTTGAACCGTATCTCCCAGAATGCCGTTTACTGCATCGTCCTGTGAGTTAAAAACTTTTGCTGTTCCGGTGAATTTGTAAATGGATGGATCCACACCGGCAGTTTTTACAATACATCCGCTTTCAGCAATATTTCCGTAAAGAACAGCCAGACCGCCATCTTTGTTGTAGGCATTTTCAATACTGCGGATGCATCCGTGTTCGCGGTCATCGTCAAGATTTGTATAATAATTTTCCTGAGAACCAAGCACCAGGTTTCGCGTTCCGTCGCCGGGTGAGGAGAGGTAGCGTTTTTTTGCATCTTCCGATACGTTTTTCCCCATAATGTCATACTCGGCAATGGCTTCCTTGAGTGTTCTGCCGTCAACGCGGCTGACTGACGTATTGAGCAACCCTCCGCGATCAAGTTCTGCCAGAATTGACAGGATTCCGCCTGCCCGGTTTACATCCTGAATGTGGTAGTGGCCGTTGGGCGCCACTTTGCAAAGGTTAGGTGTTTGGCGCGAAAGTTTGTCGATGTCTTCCATGGTGAAATCAACACCGGCTTCATGGGCAATGGCCAGCAGGTGCAACACCGTATTGGTGGAACCACCCATTGCAATGTCTAATTTCATAGCGTTCAGGAACGCCTCACGGCTGCCAACGTTGCGTGGCAAAACCGAATCATCTCCATCGAAATAATATTTTTTGGTAGCCGCTACAATTTTGTCAACGGCTTCTTCAAACAATTTTTTGCGGTTGGCGTGAGTAGCCACAATGGTTCCGTTTCCGGGCAGTGCCAGGCCGAGTGCTTCGGCAAGGCAGTTCATGGAGTTTGCCGTAAACATTCCTGAACAGGAACCACAGGTGGGGCAGGCATTTTGCTCGATTACGGAGAGTTCCTGGTCGGAAACCGACTCGTCGGCAGCCATTACCATGGCATCTACCAAATCGAATTGTTTTCCGTCAATTTCGCCGGCTTCCATCGGACCGCCCGAAACAAATACTGCCGGAATATTCAGGCGCATGGCACCAATCAACATTCCCGGCGTAATTTTATCGCAGTTTGAAATGCAAATCATTGCATCCACTTTGTGGCCGTTGCACATGTATTCAACGCTGTCGGCAATCACATCGCGCGAAGGGAGCGAATAAAGCATCCCGTCGTGGCCCATTGCAATTCCATCGTCAATGGCAATGGTGTTGAACTCAGCGGCAAAAAAGCCGTGTTTTTCAACGAGTCCTTTTAAGTACTGGCCAATATCGTGCAGGTGGGCATGTCCGGGTACAAACTGGGTAAATGAGTTAACAATGGCAATTACAGGTTTGCCAAAATGTTCTTCTTTCATACCATTGGCACGCCAAAGGCTACGCGCACCGGCCATTCTCCGGCCCTGGGTTGTTGTGTTGCTTCGTAATGGAATTTGCATACCTGTTTGTCTTTTTATTACATTTTTAATTAAAAAAAGCCTTTCCCGTTTTCCGGGAAAGGCTTGTCAATATCTTACATTTACATATACTATTAACCCTCCCCGGTGATTCCTGGAATGACTACGAGAATGACTAGAATATATGTAGCAAATAATTTCATTTTTGTCTTTTCTGTAATTTTGATGAAGCAAATGTAAAAAAACTATTCAAAAACCAAAACGAATTGTAAGTAATATCAGCTTTTTTATGCGAAAATTAAATTTTAGATTCACTTTTAGTTAAGAATGAATTGTAAATGCTTCAGTTTTTCTCTAAAATAATTTTTGAATTCTTTTGAGATGTTTGAATCAGAATAAAATAATCGTTTATGTTTTCTTCGATGTTATAAGTCATTTCATGAGAACATTTTACTTCAGGTATGCCCAGTCTTTTGCTCCATAGGATTTCCTGCTTCCCGGGTTCGGTGAGATTGTAACTTAGCGTGTATTTTTGTGAATCAATTTCATCGATGGGAACATTCGATGCAACAATCGACTTATTTCCCAGGTATCTAAAATGATTTTGCAGGATATACGCCGCTGCCGATGACTCTTTCTCCTGAAAGTTTAGAGGCAATTTAAGCTGAAAATTCTCAGCCGAGTAAGGATGGTTTAGAACTCCCAGCAGGCGGTCTGTGTTCACCGGGAAAACATGATCTTTTTGAACCGGATTTTCAGAAAAGGCAATAACCTGACCTGTTGCTGATTCGGCATCGACAATCGTATAAATTTCGGGGGAATCACCTACTTTGCCAATAACTTGTGGTTTCGTTTTTACTATTGCCGGCAAAACATCTTTTGAATATTGTACCTGCTTATTTACCCATTTTCGTTCTTCGGGTGTCATTAGTTGCAGATTGCCCCAAAAGCCGTGACCAGCCAAAATAGAATTGTGTACATTGTATTTCATTGCTCCGGCTTCATTTTGCGGATAATTGGCATAAGTAAACAGTTCGAGCGGAACGATGCCGGCGAATTCATTGGCAATGGTGCGCATCGATTTGGTGCGGTAGGTGGTGTAATCGTTGTACCAACTGGCTCCGTTATTCATCCAGAACAGTTTCCCCTGACTCAGTGGCGCCAGGCCCACCATTACTCGCCGTGCTTCGGTGAGGTCCATTTCAATAACCAAGTCAGGTTCATAATCGGTGAGGATTTCCATGGCCCGCACTACGTAAATCGGGAGCAAATATTCGTACCGTGCCCGGCGTTCAGCTTCAGAATATTTGCCGGAACCATGCTCCAGATTGGGCAGACTGCTGTAAAAAGTGTTGATGGCGTCCCATTTCATAAACAGGCAGCCTTCATCAATCATTTTTTTGC
Source organism: Tangfeifania sp. (assembly GCA_035269145.1). Taxonomy (GTDB): domain Bacteria; phylum Bacteroidota; class Bacteroidia; order Bacteroidales; family Prolixibacteraceae; genus Tangfeifania. Next base: position 10,985 of record DATFJO010000161.1, read on the forward strand.
AGTCTTCAATAAAAACATCAAAAAAGCCACTTACAAAATCGAAAGCCGGATGATTCCACTGCGCCATAATCGGGTTTCCTTCTGAATCTTTTATCACCCATTCCGGATGATTTTTGTAGCGTTGGGTTGTGGAATCAATTCCCATAGGCGAATACCAAAGCCCCATTTTCATGTCGTGTTTATCGAGGTGTTCTTTTATGGGAGCCAGCCCATCCGGAAAACGTTCTTTGTGCGGGAACCATTCGCCCATTGCATTTTCCCAACCGTCGTCCAACACAAAAATATCCACTCCAAGTTTGGCAGCGTATTCAATTTCTTCAAAAATTCGTTCGTAGGTTAAAATGCCACGAAGCGGTTTGTTTCGATCCTGGCGTTGCATTCCCCATGTGTTGTAATAATATTCCGGTTGTCGTGAAGCCGGTTTTTCGCAAATCTGGCTAAACAGGTAGTTGCGCAACATCCATTTACCTTCCTCCAGGTTGTTGCCATGGTAAAAACCCGTTGCTGTCCAAACTGTGGAGTAAAGATTTTCAGGGGAGATTTTTTCACCATCGAGGTAACCGCCTCTTAAAATATCCACTGAAATATCGATGTTTTCATTGTTTGACTCTGCGTTAATTCCCAGAAACTCGAAATCATCTTCTGAAACCGGGAAATTGAATACACCTTTTGTTCCCTGCATGGCATCGTTAATCATATTTCCACTGCCTTTTTTCTGTTCATCAAATAAACCGTTTAGGTTATCCTGCGATGCATGTTCGTAAGCAGTAAACCAACTGATTTCTCCATTCGATACAATGGAAACCGGACCTTTCACAGGCGAAGTGATCTCATTAATTTTGAAAGTTCTGATATCGGGATAATACATGTGATTTCCTTTGGATTCTTCGCCAAAAGTTGTGGGTTTCTTTTCCCATGTGGCGATGCGAATTTCGGTTAATTCGGCAGTGGCGTTATTTTCATTTTGAATGGAGTACGCCGGAAATTTGAAACGTAGTTTTCCATTTAATTTATTCAGATCAAATGATTTGTTTTCTGTTTTTAGAACCAGCTTTTCACGTATCAGTGTAGACTTAGGAAATATTTGCTGAAATAAAATAACCTGCAAGCCGTTTACCGGTTCAACTTTCCCTTCAAAAATCAGTTGATGTTCAGTTCCTGCATTTCGCATTTTGCGCGTGGTATGCTCGCTGAAAACCCAAAATGGATCGTTGGCGGTTACCAACTTGTTATTGATAACAAACTCGAAATAGGGAATTGAGTTTTCGGAAGTCATTTGATTATCGATTGGATTTTCCAATAGCGAAACATCAACTGCCCCGGGGTTTTCAGTGTTGAAGCTAAACACTTTTGATACCAAACTATTTTCAATTACCAGTTTTTCCTTTTCAACAGCCAGGAGTTGTCCGGATAGCGAAATAAAAAGAATTATGAGGAACAGAGATTCAATTGATTTTTTCATGTACGTTAGATTTATACCGTAAATCTACTAAAACCCGTTAAAAGTGAAACAACCAGTAACGAAAGATTTGATTGGGATAACCGAAGTTTGTATATCTATATCGTTCTCAGATTTACTTAATCCGGTGCTCAGTTACTAATTTTAATTTTTTTTGTCTAATTTCAACGCTTATGAAAATCAGAATTCCGGTATATTTTGCTTTACTGATTTTAGTGCTGACTTCATGCACTGAAAAACCTGATGATGACAGCACTCCCGTGAACCGGATGCCTTCTTTGGAACCTGATTATTCTGGAATAACCGTTCCTGTTAACATCGCACCACTCAATTTTTTTGTGGAAGAAAAAGGCGGTGCTTTTTTTACGATTGTTGAAGGAGAAGATGGTACGGTTCTTACCGCATCATCCAGCAATGGAAAAATTCAGTTTTCCGTAAATAAATGGAAAAAATTACTGGAGAATAATTCAGGAAGCCGTTTGACTTTCACGGTTTATGTTGAAAATGAAGGGGAGTGGAAAAAATATGAACCCTTTTTTCAAACCGTTAGCAGCGACAAAGTTGATCCGTATTTGTATTACCGGTTGCTGCATCCGGGTTACGAAAGCTGGACTGAGATCAGTATCATGCAGCGCAGTCTTGAAAATTTTGATGAAAAACCGGTGGTGGAAAACAATGTGCTGGAACAGAATTGCGTGAACTGTCATGCATTTAACAGCCAGCAGCAGGACCGATTTCTGTTTCATGTGAGAGGTTCGCACGGAGGTACCTATTTCTGGGAAGCCGGTGACCTTAAAAAAGTGAACCTGAAAACCAAAGAGATGAAAAACGGTGCAGTGTATCCGCGTTGGCATCCGTCGGGAAATTACGTGGCGTTTTCTTCGAATAAAGTGGTGCAGCGTTTCCATGCTTCGGAAATGAAAAAGATCGAGGTTTCTGATTTAAATTCATCGCTGGTGATGTACGATACACAAACCAATGAAATGATGGATGTACCGGCCAATAATTCGGGTCAGTTTATGGACACTTATCCGGAGTGGTCACCCGACGGGAAATACCTTTATTTTTGCCGCGCCGACCAGATTGGCGAAGAATACAATTACCAGGATATAAAATATAATTTATACCGCGTTGCTTTTCAACCCGAAACCCGAAAATTCGGCGAAGTTGAAAAGGTGTTTGATGCTTCGGCTGCAAATTCCAGTGCTTCCTTTCCCCGCATTTCGCCCGATGGAAAATCGCTGGTTTTTACGATGCACGATTACGGCTGCTTCCCGATTTGGCATAAAGAAGCCGATTTGTACACGCTGAATCTGACTGATTTATCGGTGTCCAAAATGCCTGTCAACAGTGAATTTACCGAGAGTTACCATTCCTGGTCGTCGAACGGACGCTGGCTGATTTTTAGCAGCAAACGTGGCGACGGTTTATCTGCCCGCCCATATATTTCGTGGGTCGATGAAAACGGAAATGCAGCCAAACCATTTGTTGTTCCGCAGGAAGATCCGCTTTTTTACAGTCAGTTTTTAAAAACCTACAATATTCCCGAGTTTGCAACCACCGAAGTTTCATTTACGCCGGGTCAGTTGCGCGATGCTGCTGTAAGCAAAGCGCTGCAGGCTGAATGGGCTGATGAAGAAAATTAAATTGCTTAGAAATCAATGAAGATCGCTGACCTAAAAAATAACCGTCTTTTTCAGACTTTACCTTACCTGATTTTTTTTCTGATCTCAACCTTTTTTTTCTACTCTTTTGCCAGTTACGTTTTCTTTTACCAGGAGAAATCGTCTCTCTTTTTGGTTTCCTCTGATTTTTTGAGAGAACATTTCGATCAACCCGGTGGATTTCTTGAATATGTGAGTAAGCTTTTAGCTGCTTTTTATTATCACAAAATCGTCGGGTCCGTATTAATGAGCCTGGTTATTTTGGGTGCGGTATTTTTTCTGAGTCGAATTGGCAAGGAAATTTCAGGAAAGTCTGCCTTTTTTCTTCCATTTCTGTCCGGAGTTTTAATGGTTATCCTGCAAACCAATTACCAGTTTGCGGCTTTAAATAATATCGGAATTTTTCTGCAACTTCTTTTTTATTATTCCACACTCAGATTTTTGAAAGGAAATTTTGAATGGATGACTGTTGCGGTTTTTCCGTTTTGGTATTTTCTGACAGGTGGTTTTTCGTGGATATTCCTGGTGCTTTTTATGATGCGGCTAGCGGTGAAAAGAGAAAATCTTTGGTGGGCAAAAATTGCTGCAATTCTTTTGCTGGCTGCTGTTTCAGTGTATGTTTCCATGGAATTTCTGTTTTTTGAAACTCCCGGAACACTTTTGCAGTTTCCGTTTTCGGTTCAGAATACCGGAATGCAGGTTCAGATTTTTGCCATTTTGGTTTTTATTGTTTTAACAGGTCCGTTGGTTTTTGGAATAATCAGGAACCGGAATCAGAATGGTTCAGAAAAAATATACCAATTATTGCAGTGGTCGCCTTTTGTCATTCTCATTGGATTGGGAATTGCATTGATTTTCCGAATCGATGAAAAAAACAGCCATTATTTTCATGTTGAAGAACTTTTTTACAAGCAGGAATACGAAAAACTGATTGCTTTTAATGTTGCTTCTCCGTCAAATAATATTCTTACCAACTACCTCAATAATATTGCATTGGCCGAAACAGGGCAACTCACCAGCCGGCTTTTTGAATTTCCGCAAAGCCCGGATGGGAGTACACTTTTTCTGGATTGGGAAATTGTGGGCGAAGTGCTGCGCCGGGGTGGTTATTTTTATTACACCGTTGGAATGGTAAATGAAGCCAACCGGTGGGCTTATGAGTACATGGTGATGCGTGGTTTTACTCCCGAAGTGTTGAAAATGCTAATAAAAACTGAACTGATAAACGGGAATTACCGGGTAGCTGAAAAATACATTTCAATTCTGAAAAAATCGATTTATTACCGCCCGGAAGCTAAGAAGTTTGAAAAGCTGCTTTTTGACGATATGGCTGTAAATGCGCATCCTGAACTTGGGGAGAAGAAGCGGCTCAAACCGAAAGTCGATTTTTTTGTCCGTTCGGACGAGCCGGCAGCTAACCTCGAATACCTTGTATCGACAGACTCAACCAATGTTTTTGCACTGGAGTACCAGTTTGCCTGGATGCTGCTGCAAAAAGATGTTCAAAGTGTGGGCATGAATTTGCCGCTGCTCGAAAAGTTCGGCTACCGGCAAATGCCACGTCACATACAGGAAGCTGCAGCCGGTTATAAGATGTTGCAAATGGGGCCATTTCCTGAGTTGAATTACCTGGAAATCGATCCACGGATTGAGCAACGTTTTAGGCAGTATTACCAGATTTTTCAGCAAAACAGCTCATCAAAACAACGGGCACAGCAAGCGCTGTACCCGAATTTTAATGATACCTTTTGGTATTATCTGTTTTTCAATTAAGAAAATGTTTTAATCCACATCTTTGTTCCGGAAAAAGGCGACGAAAAGAATAAGCAGCAACACAGAAAACAGTGTTGTTATTCCCCAGATTGCATCCCAGTTGTAGCCCGCCTCTGATTTATAATAATCGATTAATTTGGCGCAGATGAAATTTCCGACCAGTAATCCCAGGCCAAAAGTTACCAGGAAAATAAATCCCTGTGCCTGCGATTTCAAATGTTTGGGCGCTTTTTTATCGATGTAAATTTGTCCGCCCACATAAAAGAAACCGAAAATCAAGCCGTGAATCAGGATACCGATGTAATACATCCACGACTGTGAAATGACACCGCCGGTGTAAAATGAAAGGTAACGAATGGTTAGCGCAATTAGTCCGAATACCATAGTTTTGCGCAATCCGAATTTTTTAATGGCCAGTGGCACCAGCAGCAAAAATCCCATTTCGAAAAGCACTCCCCAGTTAATGGTTAATGAGATGTATTTTGTGTTAATATGGAGCAAAAATTCCGAAAAGTAGGAATAGTACATGGCAAATGGGATCATCGACAGAAAAGAGAGAATGATGAACATGGAAAAATTCCGGCTCTTCATCAGTTTAAGCGTACCCAGGCCAAAAGCTTCAATCAGTGTAGCTTTTTGTCCTTTTGCCAGTGGCGGAGTGTCGGGCAATGTAAGGTTCATAAATGCGGCAATAACCGAGACTCCTGCGCCACAGTAAAACGGCAGGTTGGTTCCGTCGAATTCAATATTCAGAAATTTTATGAAAATGATACTGAAAATTCCTGATGCCACCCATCCGATGGAGCCGAAAACCCGCACTTTTGGGAATTGCTCGGAAGGCAGGTGTGCCATGGCAATGGAACTAGTGAGGCTCCACGATGGCATATAAGCCAGCATAGCCAGCAGCAGGCTGATAAAGAGTATGTCGGAATTGTTGGTGGTACCTGCCCAGAAAAGCATAACCGCATTTATAATGTTTAAACCGGACAATACTTTTTGTGCAGACCAGAAACGGTCGGCCAGCATTCCTACCAGGGGCGATGCGAGGCATCCAATTGCCATGGAGCTTAAAATGAGTGCCTTTTCAGTGCTGCCTACCTCCAGGTTGGTAAGGTAAGCTGCCAACGGAACCCACCAAACGGCATACATCATGTATTGAAGGAGCATCATTAAAGAAAGTTTGAATCTGGCCATAATTTTTATTTTTTTTTCCACAGTTCTCCCGTTAAAAGGAGAATATGGTGAGTTTTTCAATTAGACTTATTGTTTTTTATACTATATGAAAGAATTCAATTTAAAAAGACCGGCTCACTGAGCCGGTCTTTTTTTGAAACTAACCAAACTTAACTATCAATTGTAACCGGGATTGTTCGTTAATTGTGGCGCCTTGTTCATTTCACTACGTGAAATGGGCTGCCAGTAAGCATTTTGATTGATTTGTCGTGCATCAACATCTGTTGATTCGTCGTAGTTCCAGATGGTTCCGTCATCGAAATGATAGATTCTCATCGGATGTACATCTTCAATCACATCCTCTGCAATAACCCATTTACGCATGGTATAGTAGCGGTCGCCTTCGCCAAATAATTCAATCTGACGCTCTTTCCGGTACCATTCCCTGGCCTGGGCCTGGTCAGAAGTAACGCGGTCGGGCAATCCGGCGCGGTTACGGATCATGTTTACTGCATCTATGCCTTCCCCAACATCGCCCAATTCAATGCAGGCTTCTGCATAGTCAAGAATAACTTCTGCATATCGGAATTCAATCCAGGTATTGCGGTTTTGAAAATACTGACCGGCAATATCGGGTTCACAGTACTTTTTGACGTAATAACCGTTTTTGGTTCCGTTCCAGCTTTCAATCAGGCCCTGGCGGGTATCCAATCCAGCAGTATATGCTTCGGTTGAGTTATTCACGAATTCATCGATTGCTGTATTAAAATTATCCTGGCCTAACCCGGCGTAATCGTTCATGGTGGTTTCCAGGAAATATCCTGTTTGTACCAAACCTGTTGGGTCGATACCGGCAGCATCGCTCGGGCGTGGTTGCCATTTTGAACCATCATAAAGAACAGTAGCGTAAAAACGCGGTTCTCTTCCCACATACGGATTTATTTCCGGGTCGGCAGCCAGCTCTTCGGAAGTGGCAATTCTGAAATTCTCATCGCCCGGGGAATACTTATCCCAGTCAAACGGTGAACCGTCTGCCATTTCAAATTTACGAACTACCGGTTCCAGTGGGTTGTTGTTTCCCCAGTTGTGGTAACCGTTTGGTCCCCACCACTGGTTCTGACGGATGCGGTTTCCATCGGCCTGGTTGTGCTGAACGCCCCACATTACTTCGTCGTTCCATTCTCCCGTTTGTGTAAAAATGTTGAAGAAATTATCGGAGTATTCTGTTATAATCTCCTGAGTCATTGGAGAAGGAGGATCATCAGTAGAGCCGGTTAAAGCATAATGACCGTAATTTCCGTCCATAATGGCTTTAGCCATTGCTTTGGCTTGTTGCAGCAATGCATCGCGTGAATGCGACTGGAAAGAAACCAGTGGATCAGAAGAATAACCTCCGTGCATCAGTTCGCCTGTGCTCCAGCTCAATAAACGAGACTTAAGCGCAGCGGCAGCACCTTTTGTTGCCCGGCCCTGTTCCATATCATCTTTTGTTGGGAGCATCTGGATGGCTTTGTCAACGTCGGCAAGAATAAATTCCAGCGTTTCATCGAGATTTGAACGAGTTACCGATAAAAAGTCTTCTCCCAGCTCAAAAGGTTCAGAAATAAGTACGAGCCCGCCATAAGAACGCATCAGGTTGGTATAGTTAAATGCCCTGATGAAATAGGCTTCGCCTTTTATTCTTTCAATCATTGCCTCTTCATTGGAATTTGCAGTTGGCACGTCGTCGATGTTTGCCAGTAATACGTTCACGTTTTTAATGTTGGAATACATCGGTTCCCAGCGGATCCATGCAAAACGGTTATTTCCAAAGTGTCCCAATTCGTCAGGACTCATGGTTCCTTTAATGTTTGTATAAGCACCCGGTCGGTGAATACATAACATTTCATCGGTAGCGCCTGCGAGTAAATCCTCGCGTAAACCGAGCGTTCCTGAATTGTTTCTGTTGCTCCAGCCTCCCTGGCCTCCAATGAAGTCGTAACATTCACCCAAATAGGCTTCGGTAAGGTTAATGTCCTCGAAAACAGTTTCCTGGTTAAATGAATCAACCGCTTTCTGTTCCAGAACATTCTCACATGAGTTGGATACTATTAGCAGTACCAACATTATCATCGAATATCCTAATATTCTTTTCATATATTATATATTTTCAAATTTCACTAAATTGTTAAAATGTAACTCTTACACCAAGTGCCAAAGTTCTGACAGCAGGATAAGTCAATGGAGCTCCAATTTCCGGGTCAAAGTTCTTTTGCGCTGAATAAATCAGGAAAAGGTTGTTTCCTGCAAAATAAACACTGGCCCTGCTTAAGCCAAGAGGCTCAACATACTCCCTCGGAAGCGTGTAGGTCAATACGGCATTTTTCAAACGGGTGTAGGCCATATTATCGTAGAGGTAGGTACTCCTGTTACCACCGGCAAGCGTCCAATAGAGGTCACCCCGGTTATAAGCCCTGGCTACCGTTGCATCGGTATTTTCAGGAGTCCAGCGGTCATCAAATTCCCACTGCATGTAGTTACCTGCTTCACCACGCCGATCGTCAGCAATATTTAACCGGTAATAAGTTCCCTGTCCCTGAGCCAGTACCGAAAGGTTCCAGTTGCGGTAGGTTAAATCGAAGCTGATACCGTAGAAAATTTCAGGTGCATCTGTTTTATCCAGTAAGATTCTGTCATCACTGGTAATTTTTCCATCACCACTCACATCTTCATAAATCACATCACCAGGTTTGGCTCCCGTCCAGCTTGGCAATGCATCTACTTCAGCCTGGTCCTGGAAAATGCCGATGGCATTATACAATAACTCCGCTCCGAAAGGATGTCCGGTACGGCGTTGCCATGGCACAGCCCTTTCGGGTTCGTCCATAAATACCACTTCGTTGTGGTTATAGGCAATGTTACCGGTGATGTCGTAACGGAAATCACTGGTAACTTCCTTGTGCCATCCGGCTTCAATTTCAAAACCACGGTTATCTACTTCCGCAATATTTTCATCGGGAAGCGCCAGACCGGTAAATCCGGGAACGGAAGCGTCTCTCGGAGCAAGAATATCAGAACGTTTGTTGTAGAAAAATTCTGTGTTCAACGATACCAGGTTGCCGAATAACTGTGAATCAAAACCTACGTTATAGGTGGTTTGCTTTTCCCAGGTAATATTCGGGTTGGCTACACCGGCCTGCTGAACAATGGTTTCAACCACTTTGCCGGTTCCCAAAGTCATACCGCTTGATAATTGGTACTTATTGATGTATTGGAAAGGATCTCCGGGATCCATACCCATTTTACCGTACGAAGCACGTAGTTTAAAGTAGTTGATGAAGCCAAGGTTTTCCTGCCAGAAAGCTTCTTCTGAAGCTCTCCATCCCAACAGGAATCCGGGGAAGTTACCCCAGCGGCTGTCAGGCGGAAATTTCAACGAGCCGTCACGACGGAATACAATTTCGGCCAGGTATTTACCCTGGTAGCTGTAGTTAAAACGTCCGATCCACGATTTACGGGCATAAATGCTCATGGATCCCCAGTTGTTTTTCTCAGCATCGGCACCCGCATCTAATGTTTGTACCACATCCGAGATGTAATATCTGCGGAAAGCGCCAAACCAGTTGTCATCATCGGTTAATTGTTCGTATGCACCGAATAGTCCAACATTGTGGTCGCCAAACTGACGATTGTAGTTAAAACTTACAATTCCCAGTTTCCGGATGGAACGGCTGTAATCTTCCACATTTTCAGGACTTGAGTATCCACGTGGAGTCGGAGTCAAATCCATGCTGGTGATAAAGCCTTCTGAGTTACGCACAGCGGTATCCCATTTTGGGAAATACAGAGTCCATGGTTTGCGGAATTGTTTGCGGTAGAAATTATCGATGTCCATCGTGTACTTTCCGCTAAGCGTTAATCCCTTAATCATTGGTGGCTGGATATCGGCGCTAAATGTTAACTGATTCCGGTAAGTAGTCTGATCGTCGTATCCGCCTTCGAAAGTGGAAGTTACTACCGGGTTGTCACCATACTCGATATCCGGTCCCGGCTCGCCCGATGGCCAGAATGACCACTGGGTAGGAACCAATCGTGTTGCCTGACCATAAATAGCGCCGGCACTTTTTACCGGATATTTTTTCTTATTGATGAAACCTGCAAAATCTACACCTGTTGTCAGCCATTCGTTAATTGGCAGGTTCAGTTTTGCACGCATGTTATACTGCGAGTAATTTGTAGATTCCTGTTTATAAATGGCTTCTTCGTTTTTGTAACCCAGAGACACATAGTAGTTCATTCCGTTGGCAGTACCTCCATTAATCGAGAAATTGTGCTTGCTGGTAGTTGTCCAGTTGGCAACGAGGTCACCCATCCAGTCGCTGTTGGGGTGTTCCCATGGATCCTGACCACTGTAAAACAACGCAATGTCCTGGTCAGAATACGTACGACCTTTATTTTGGTAATCCTGGTATTCACTCAGCATGGATGCATAATCCCCTGCACTCAATGCTTTAGGCAAGACTGTAGGTTGCATGAAACCCTGGTAGAACTGGTAGTTCATTTGCGGTTTACCAGTAGACCCTGTTTTTGTGGTTACAAGAATAACACCGTTTGCTGCCTGTGCACCATAAATGGCTGCCGAGGCATCTTTCAGTACCGAAATACTTTCGATGTCAACCGGGTCAACTTCTCCGAGAGAACGTCCCGGAATTCCATCAACTACAACCAGCGGGGCAACATTTCCTTCGTCTCCCAGAGTTGTACGACCGCGAACTCTAATATTCGCTTCATTTTGACCAGGTTCACCTGTAGGCTGAATTACCACAGCCCCAGGCATACGACCTGAAATGGCATTGGAGACGTCGGCTGCAGGAATTGATTCGATTTTGTCACCACTAACCGAGGTAACAGAACCTACGATGTTGGCTTTTTTCTGCGAAGCATACCCTACGGCAATTACTTCTTCCAGGCCAATCGCTTCAGTTTCCAGCATAACATCAATGTTGGTCTGGTTACCGATTACTACTTCCTGGGTTTTCATTCCAACAAACGAGTACACAAGTGTTTGTGCATCAGCCGGAATTTCCAGAGAATAGTTTCCGTCAACATTGGTAACAATACCAATAGTTGTACCTTTAACTACTACAGAAACACCCGGCAACGGTTCGCCACCTTCATCGGTTACTGTACCGCTGATGACTTTTTCCTGCTGTCCTGCAGCAGGTGAGACCACTGCTTTACTTTCTTCGGGGTATACAATCACCTGGCGGTCGATAACTTTGTAGTCGAGCTTGTGCTGCGGTAGAATTTCATCCAGAATTTCTTCCACCCGCGCATCTTTCGTGCTCAAAGTTACCTTTTGATTTTCGTTCACCACATCGTTGTTGTAAATGAACTTGAACTCACTTTGGTCGGTGATGGTTTGAAAAACTTCTTTCAGGCTGACTTTGTTCATTTTCAAATCGAATTTAACCGATTCGGAATAGGAACTTGCCTGAACATTGACCACCAATGCCATAAATAACATCAGAGCTATTGCAGCCCGGTGGATTTTTTTTAGCTGTCGCAAACAAAGGGACAGCAAACCTTTAGTGCTTTGTTCCATACAATAATGGTTTAGTTTGTTAAACAATAATTAATTAATTCACACATATTATACACAATTATCAGGAAGACAGGAGTGTTTTAAGTCCGCTGTCATTCCAAAGCATAATTGGTTCAGGTTATTTTTATTTCACAGAACTGATTATCACTCCTTCATCTGTAAAGGAGTAGTTGAAGCTTTTTGCTTCTTTTAAAAGTTTTAGTATTTTATCGAGTGGTTCTTTTTCAAATTCTGCTGTAAATCTCAGTTTCCCGGTTTCACGGCTGGCAATGTAGATGCGGGTGTTAAATTTTCGTTCCAGTTTACGTGCAATCTGAAAAAATTCTTCATTTCTGAATTCAAGAATACCTTCTCTCCAGACTGCCGGGTTTTCACTATCAATTCCTGAAATATAAAATTTACTGTTATCGTTTGATACAGTGACTTTTTCTCCCGGTTTTATCAGTAAGCTTTTTTCAGGGTTTTCATCAGTACTTATTTTTACGCTTCCTTCATATAAAGCAATCTCTTTATTTTTTAACCGCGGGTAGGCATTTAAAGAGAAACTGGTGCCCAGTACTTCTGTTCTTAGCCCGGATGTTTCAACTACAAATGGTTTTTCAGCATTGTGGGAGACATCGAAATAAGCTTCTCCAATTAATTTCACCCGGCGGTAATCCTTTTCAAAAGGTTCGAGCGTTACCAGCACCGACATATTATTCAGCCAAACCCCTGTTCCGTCGGGCAAAACAACTTTTTTTATTTCTCCGGCGCCGCAGGTGTATTCTTTCAGTTCCGGAGCATCTTCAGGTTGAATGGCAAACCAGGTGGTTATACCAACCGACAAAAGAAAAAAGAAGGTAGCTGCAATTTTATAGATGATTGATTTATCGAACCTGGAGTTTTTATCGTATGTGAAATCGAGCTTTTTTTCAGTTTTTTCAATAATATTGTGTGACTTTCGGGCCGGAAAAAAATACATCCAGAAGTTTTTCAGTGAATGAAAACTGCCTTCCAGTTTTTCATCCGTGCCAAGTTCTTCAATGAGTTCTTCAAGTTCTGCTTCCGTAATATCGGAAGTTAACTCTTTGGCAATTAGTTCGTATTGGATGTCGTTTTTTTTCATTCTTTTGCTTCTGATATAATGACGCATCTGTGAATGAAACTACCTAACCGGAATTGATTTTTTTTCTAAAAAATACTTGCCTGCTTAAACCGCGATGTTTTTTGGTTTTTATTATTTTTAATTCCGAGTGTAGCGGTTATTTTTTTGATGGCATAAACAAGGTGGTTGTTTACTGTTTTTTCGGAAACATTCATTACCCCGGCAATTTCCCTGTAACGCAACCCGTTTATTTTTGCAAGTGTAAAAGCCAGTTTGCATTTAGGCGGCAACAAATCAATTGCTTTGTTAATCTGCTCAAGAGATTCTTTATCGATGTATTCATTTTCGGGGCCTTCTACGGGTATAAACCAAAAGTCTTCCATCCCATCGATTGATACCGTTTTATTGTTTTTCTCTTTTCGGAGATGCGACAGGCAAGCGTTTTTTACACTTACAAAAAGGTAGGCTTTAAGATTATTTATTTTTCCGAGTTCGCTGCGGTTTTCCCAGGTTTTTACAAAAACATCGCTGACTATTTCTTCGGCGACCTCTTTTTTGCGCAAAAAACTCAATGCAAACAGGAAAAGCTCGTCGGATGTACTTTCTATCAGTTGCCTGAATTTTTTCTGGTCACCGCGGGCTATAAGGTTTATGCTTAATCTGTCGATAGGCATTGTTTTATAAGTTAGGCCGTTTTGTTAACACATGATTCAATTAGCTATTCAAAAGTATGGAATGCTTTTGAAATAAAAAAGTATATTTCACATTTATCGCATTGTTTATTCATGGTATAAATAACTTCACGTTTTAAAGTCCAAGTGTTGAATCAATCTTTTTCATTGCTTCCAGCGAAAGCGCAGCAAATTCATTTAGCGGAATACCAATTTTTTCGCATTCCAGTATATTTTCTCTTTTTACGGATGCGGCAAATGCTTTTTGTTTCATTCGCTTGGTAACAGATTTTGGTTTAACGGGAGCAATTTTTTTGTCGGGGTAAATTAGTGCGGTGGCCGTAATCAGTCCGGTAATGGTTTCTCCGGCAGCCAGTGCATGCTGAAATTCGGTTGTCCGTTCTTTTCCGGTGGCCATTTCGTTGTGCATTACAATGGCATCGAGCATTTCACCGGTCACCTTATCTTTCAGCAGTTTTTCAGCGTAAGGTCCGTGGGTTTTCGGATCGGCATTGGTAATTTCCACGTCAATGTCGTGCAGCAACCCTGCAATTCCCCACTCTTCTTCGTTGCGGTCCAGATGCCTTGCAATTGCCCGCATCACTGCTTCCGATGCATAGCAATGCTTTCGCATGTTTTCTGCTTTCACATTCTTTTCCAATAGTTGAACTGCTTCTTCGCGAGAAATCATAGTTGGTAATTTTTGGTCTCAAAACCCGGCAGGTACCGGAATGTTAGCTTTGTTCATTTTGTTCTGACAACGGGGCAATTTAGGAAACAATTTTCAGACTTTGAAAAAAACAAAACGAAATTTAAGCTGATTTTATATGTATTTTTTTCTGAATTGCAGCGTAAATGATTCCAAAGTCTTTATGATCCTTTTTGGAATAAGATTAATTGAAGGCTTTGAAAAACCTCAAATTTAGATGAGATTCGAGGCGGCAGAAATTTTTAACCCGCAGTTTACTTGCTGTAAATGAGGACTTAAAAATTTCGACAACGAAGAAGATCGCTAAATTTGAGGTTATTTTCCAATTTTTTAGTTACTTTTTCAAAGCCTTCTAATTTTGATTTTCAAAATAAAACAACATGGTTGAAATTGAACGTAAATTTTTGGTTGATACAAAAAAATGGCAACCCTCAGGAAACGGAACCCAAATAAAACAGGGATATTTACTGGCTGAAACACATAAAACGGTTAGGGTCAGGGTGAAAGGCAAACAGGCGTTTTTAACGGTAAAAGGTGAGCCCGAAGGAATAAAACGAATCGAACTTGAGTACGAAATTCCGGTAAACGATGCCGGAATATTACTGGAAATGGTTGATGGTTTTCCTGTTGAAAAAACAAGGTACATTGAAAAGCGGGGTGATTTTACCTGGGAAATCGATGTATTTGAAGGAAAAAACAAAGGTTTGGTTTTAGCCGAAGTGGAACTTGAAAATGAAAATCAACAGCCGGAACTTCCGGAATGGGTTACAAAAGAAGTGTCGGAAGACGAACGGTATTTCAATTATTACCTTTCAAAAAATCCTTTTTCAACCTGGAATAAAAATCAGGGCCAATAATTAATCGTGCCAGTTTTTTATTTTTTTTTGAGGCTGCATTTGCCGGTTGTCTGTATAATAATTTATCAGAGAATGAGGGAATAAGCAAATGCTCTTTTCTTTTGCCATTGGTTTTCACTGCCATGTTATTTACTATTAAATGTAAGGCATTTGAATTAAAATTTTCTTCCGAAAATAACATAAATACTATTTTTGCGTTTTGAATTCCAAAAGCTGTTAAAACTTTTAAATTATGTTTTCAGGAAAAAGTAAAACCATTCCTTTACTCATATTGTCATTTTTCATTTTTAACCTGACACAGGCACAAAATACTTCCGGTAAAGCGGGGGAAGAAAAATCGCTGGAGATGGGAATCGATTTGCTCAAAAGGTATTTTCAGGAAGGTGATGTCTGGCGTCCAAACCGCGATGAAACCGGGGAGAAGGTTCGCGGATTGGTGCATTTTATTGAAAAGGAACCCATCGATACCATTATTGTTTACCTGAACGAAACATTGCGGGATACCGCTTCGGGATATGTTTACCGTTTGCCGGAAGAGGTCCCCGACAGTCTCGAAGTTCCGGGATATTATTCTTCGCAGCAGTTGCAATCTGATATCTCGGATTTGTGGAACATCCTGGAAACGGAATACATGCAGGGCGACATCTCAGTGCCCCTCTATCTGATTGATGAAATTGAAGAAGAAGCACCTTTGGTTCCTGCCGGAGAGGGCGAAAAATTATTTGGCAACAATATTTACGAAATGCCCGACAGCCTGCAGATTCCTGATGTTATCCCTGATTCTTTGATGCAGTCGCCGGTTGATTTTCAGCGGTACCTGAAACTCGACAGCATACGCAGCAGGTACATCGAGCAGAAACGTGCAGAATACAACGATTCAATTTTTATGGCCTACCGCGATTCAGTGGTGACTGAATACAGGCGCGAACGGCTGGAAGAAACTTTCCAACAGGAAAAACAACAGTTAATCGATTCGGTCAGGTTAAACAATTATTCCGTTCTCAGAAGCTACAACGAAAAAGTGGTGGAAGCTGTAAACGATTCCATTGCAATGGTTTTGGATGACCTGGTAAAGTATGCCGGTTTTATTGACACAACCCGGGTGCACATGACCAATCTTGTGGGCGATGAATCTTCCATTCTTCTTCAAAAAGACAACCAGTATTTTTCGAGAATATGGTTAAAAAATGAGCAGAACGATTCTTTGCGGGTGTTGGTAAAAAATCTCGATAAAGAAACAGTCCAGCTACTGATTGACGACGGTGTGACTTTTAGCCGGTTCAGGCCCAGGGAAACAAGGGAGTTCGACTTTAGTTCGCTGAGAGAGGATTTTTCGGGGCTTACAGGTGTTAGCGAAAAATACCAGGTGCTTACTCCCTGGCGAATTGGCGGTGACGGCTCCGTTGGATTTACGCAAACTTATCTCAATAACTGGAAAAAAGGGGGGCAGAGTGCGCTTTCGATGCTGCTGGTTCTGAAGGGATTTGCCAATTATTCAAATAACGAAGGGAAAATAAAATGGGAAAACTCGGGTGAAATTCGCAACGGCTGGATACGTCCGGGGGGGAAAGAAGCTGAAACTCAGAAAAACGACGATAAACTGGAATTCACTTCGCGTTTTGGCGTGAGCGCTTTTAAAAAGTGGTATTACAGTGCAGAATTCAATTTTGAAACGCAGTTTTTTAACGGTTACAAGTACCCCACAAAAGACAACCCTGACCCCATTTCGGCTTTCATGTCGCCATCAAAAACATTTTTCAAGCTGGGACTCGACTACAAACCCAACAATAATTTTTCACTGTTGCTGTCACCGCTCACCGCAAAAAATATTTTTGTGAAAGATACGGCCAAAATTGATCAGACTAAATTTAGTGTTCCTGTTGGCAAACGGGGATTCTGGGAGCCGGGACTGAATGCCGATATCACTTATAAAAAAGATATTACCCCAGATATCCGCTATGAAACCAAGTATAAAATGTTTATCAATTACCAGGAACCTTTTGGTAAATTCGATATCAACTGGGAAAATTTAATGGTGATGCAACTGAGCGATCACATCAATATGCGGATGATGATTCACATGATTTACGATAGCGATATACTTTTCCCGTATGAAAATGATGCCGGCGAAAAAATTGGGGACCCCCGGCCCCGGGTTCAGTTGAAAGAGTTTTTTACCGTAGGGTTTTCATACAAGATCAACCGCAGGGTAACCCGTACGCGCAGGAAATAAATTTGTTATTTTTCATCTGCTGAATACTTTACACCTCTTTCTTCGAGGTACCTCAGAATGTAGGCGAGGTTGCCTTCACCTGTTCCCAGATATTCCGGCGAATTAACACCGTATTCTGAAAAACCGCCGTCGAGCATTAGGTTTGCTGCTGCCGTGCAGGTGTAACCTGTTGTCCGGGCCATTGAGATGGTTTCGGTGTTCTTATCGTATCTGTCGAGTAAATTGTATGTATATTTTTTGGGAATGCCTTTTTCAGTTCCTTCGATTACAATTCGCATAATCGTAAAATCTTCTTCGCCTTTTTTGAGTTTCCATTTTGGGAAAAGTAATTTTGAAGTTACATCGATGGGACGGATTTTGGTGCCGTTCACCTCAATTTCGTCGTACGAGAAAAATCCCGATTCGCGCAAAACCCGCAGGTATTCAATATTGCCCGGATAACGCAGTGTTTTTTCAATCATGTTCGGAATGTTTTTCATGGTTTGCATCAGCGAGCGCAGCCCGTCGGAGTTCCAGGATTCCAGCGTCCCGATTTCATCAAAATGGATGAGTTCAGGATCCGAAAGCGCTTCTTTGGTCACCATTTCGTAATTCTGAATAAACCGGGCCGGCCGGATGTATTCTTCAATCACATCGATGGGCGAAAAAACGGCTTTGTATTCATAAGGCCATTCACGGATGACAGGCAACCCGCCAACCAGACACTCATAAGATTTTACCTGCATATTTTTATTGTGGTGACCCAGAATAATGTTTCCCATTCCTGGCGCTACGCCGCAGTCGGCTATAGCAACAACCCGGTTCTTTTTTGCCAGCTTATCGAGCTGCAGAAAATCTTCGGGCATAAACGAAATATCTACAATGTTTTTTCCGGCTTCAATTACCGTTTTCAGGGTTTGAAATCCCATAAAACCGGGCACTGCACCAATTACCAAATCAAAATCGGCAACAAGGTTTTTAACCGCTTCCGGCTGGTTTAAATCAGCCTGAACCGTTTTGATTTTTGGATAATTTTTGAATTTGTTAAGTGCTTCCGGATTGATGTCAGCACTTGTAACTTCGTGGTTGTGTGAAAGGTCGATGGCCATTGCGCCACCCACCAGTCCTGCTCCCAAAACGATTATTTTATTGGTCATGGTTCGATTTTTTGTTCAATCAAAGCTAACCAAAAAGTGAAATAATTCCAATTGTTGATATTTAATCCAAGGTTAGGAGCAATTGTCTGAAATTGTTTTTTGGCTGGTTTCAAAAATATTTTTTATCATTGCTGATAAAGAAGTTAGTTATTGAACATCCTAAGAATACTGATGATTTGGCTGTTTTTAGGGAATAAATTTCATTTATGGATAAAGGGGGGATAAGAACGTGCTTAAAGTTTCACTTCATTAGTTTTACTTTAATTATCAAAAGTTAATCAAGTTAATAAGGTTGAACTTAATTAAAATCAGCTATGAACACTATTTGGAAAAAATTAATAATAATTGCATGGTTGTTAATCGTAACATCCAATTCCTTTTCTCAGCAATCAATTCCAATCCCAACACAAGCCCAATTGCAATGGCAAAACGCCGAACTGGCAGCTTTGGTTTGTTGGGATTTACATGCCCATGATGGTGAATTTTACGTGCAAAGCAAAGCGCGT
The DNA here is from genome assembly GCA_035269145.1 of Tangfeifania sp. Taxonomy (GTDB): domain Bacteria; phylum Bacteroidota; class Bacteroidia; order Bacteroidales; family Prolixibacteraceae; genus Tangfeifania. The sequence continues at coordinate 29,834 of DATFJO010000161.1, forward strand.
ATTACCCCGGTTGAGGATTACAATATTTTCAATCCGAAAAAATACGATACCGACCAGTGGATAAAAACATTAAAGGAAGCAGGTTTTAAAATAGCCATATTAACGGTAAGCCACGAAACTGGTTTTTTTCATCACCAAAGCGATGCCATGCCATATAACATGAAAGCATTGAAATGGCAGAATGGGGAAGGCGATGTTTTGCGCGATTTTAAAGCCTCGTGCGAAAAGTACG
>DATFJO010000162.1:0-6373 GCA_035269145.1 Tangfeifania sp.
AAATGTCGCTCAATAAAGTATATGACATTGGTTTCCGTCATGTTTCGGAAATGATAAAACAAAACGGTGGAAGTGAAGAGGGCAATGATTTTTTGATACATTACCAGGAGCCGCAAACTGTTCCGCAGGAAACAGGTTTTGAAAATCTTTACCCAACTGAACGAAGAAGAATTGGAAAACAATTAAAAGGAATTAATTCCGAACTGTTTTTCGAAATTGGAGGCTGCGGATTTGTGATTGGCGGGCGGGCTGCCAAAGAATTTGATTTGCCAGAAGCAGTTCTAAAGCTGGATGTTTTTGCCGACGGTAAATTGATTGAAACAGCCAAACTTCCCACTGATTGGCTGGTGCGCCGGCATGAGTTAACCTGGAATTACGATCTGCCGGAAGGAAAGCATACCATTACACTGAAAGCCCGAAACATTCCGGAAGGATACCGTATTGAAACCGGCGATTTGCTGGTTTATTCAACGAATGATCCGGGGGAAAGGGTATATTTTGAATGAATATTAAAATAGTGCTCTTTTGACGTTGTCAGGAGCATAGCACGCTGACAAGTCTGCTTTGTCTAACCTGTCAACGTCTTTAGACTTGACAGCGTTTATAAACCAAAATGAATTATAAATAATAACAAATGATGAGCAGAAATATATTAACCGTTCTAACCATTTTCCTTTTTACAGTTTTCGCGGCAAAAGCACAGGTGAAAATCATTTTCGATACCGATTTTGGCGGCGATGCCGACGACCTGGGAGCGCTGGCTATGCTGCATAATATGCAGAATGCCGGCGAATGTGAACTGCTGGGAATTGCAAGCTGGTCAACCGAACAGTATGTCATACCGGCCATGGATGCCGTAAGCCGGTTTTATGGAAATTTCGAAATCCCAATGGGCATCCGTTCGAAGGATTCGCACTTTCAGGAATGGAACTACAACAAGCCCATTGCCGATGCTTTGCCAAATAAGCTAACCAATCAGGATGTTCCGCCAGCTCTGGACCTTTACCGGAAAATTCTTTCGGAGCAGGACGACAAAAGCGTTACCATTGTAACGGTTGGTCCACTCAAGAACATCATGGATTTAATTCAGTCTGAACCGGATAAGTTTTCGGATTTGAGCGGAAAAGAACTGATTGAAAAAAAGGTGAAGGAGTTTGTAATCATGGGTGGCCATTTTCCCAGTGGTGAAAACGAATGGAATTTTAATGGAAATATGCCTGGAGTTACCCGGTTTGTTTTGGAAAATATAACTGTTCCTGTTGTATTTACAGGATATGAAGTTGGAGTCGCTATTCAAACTGGGGCAGTTTTTGAAAAACTTGAAAAAAACCATCCGCTTTATTTGGGATTTAAACATTTCAGCCAAAATGCCTCATGGATGAAAGACCAGTATAAAGGAAAGATACTAAATAACGCCACCTACGATCAGACTGCCGTATTGTATGCCGTGCAGGGCGGTTTAGGCAAGTACTGGGAAAAAGTAGTCAACGGCTTCTGCGTAGCCAAAGAAAACGGTGACAATTACTGGGTTGAGGACAACAAATTTGATCATTCTTACCTGGTATTGAAAAGGAACCCGGAAGAGATGGCCCGGCTGATTGAATCCATCATGTTAAATCAAATAATAAAAACGAAATGAAGTTATCTTTTTTATTCCAGTTGAAATTTGTGGTGCTTTTAGCATCAGTATTAATCTCTTTGGCCACCTTTGGAAAAAGAGTCGAGAAACCTGCCGTCATAATCACCCAGGATGGAGAAGTGGATGACAGGAGCTCCTTTGTGCGATTTCTGCTTTACACCCCTGATATGGATGTACGGGGAATTGTTGCAACCAATTCAAAATGGCAAAAAAATGGTCATGGCCTGAATTGGATATATGAGGCTTATGATTTGTATGGTCAGGTAAGAAACAACCTGCTTCTGCACAACCCGGATTATCCGACGGTTGAATTTTTAAAATCAATCACTGTTTTGGGAAATGAAAATCCCGATCATCTGACGGGTGGTGCTCCCTATGTTGATTCTGAAGGTTCAGAATTAATTTTAAGGGAACTTTTAAAAATCAAAGACAATTTGCTGCATATTAATTGCTGGGGTGGTGCAAATACGGTGGCTCAGGCCCTTTGGAAATTCAGAAAGAATTATCCGGATGAGTATAAAAATAACATTTCAAAGGTGCGCGTAATTGCCATCTCTTTTCAGGATGAAGCCGGAGACTGGATTGTAAATAATATGCCGGAAGTACGGATCATCAAAAACAATGCGTTTCACATGACCTGGAATTACCACAACGAGGAACCCTTAAAGCATAATCCGTATCCGCTTTTGATGAGCGAAAAATGGCTCACTGATAATGTGAAAACGAATCACGGGCCGCTTGGCGCCTGGTATCCGCAAAAAAACATCAGTGAAGGTGATACGCCGGCTTTTCTGGATTTTGTTAATAATGGCTTAAAGGCTTATACTGATTATTCGCTGGGAGGTTGGGGCGGCCGTTATCAGTCGGTGAGTGGTAATTACTGGAGCGATGCCACCGATGATAATAATATGCAAAAAACACTTTGGCGATGGATTCCTGCCGTTCAAAATGATTTTGAAGCCCGCATGGACTGGTGCATTAAATCTTTCGAAGAAGCAAATCATCCGCCGGTTGTTGAGGAAGTGACAGTTCCGGGAACTGTGAAGGCAGGTCAGAAAGTGGAATTAAAAGCCTCGGCTTCAGATGCCGACGGAGATGAAGTTTATTACTGGTGGTGGCATTATCCCGATCCTTCGGGAATGAATAACCACATCAAAATAGTTCATGAAACTTCCGATAATGCACATTTTACAGTGCCGGAAAATTCGGATAAGGATATTCATATTATCCTGGAAGTTTCAGATGATGGCTCGCCTGTGTTGAAAAAATACAAACGTCTTATATTCAGACGTGAAAAATAATTTTTCAGTGAGTTCGGCGGAATTGCTTCAGCAGGAACAGGTCTGGACTTTATAGAAGATTAAGCCTGTCTGATAATAGATTAGAATCAAATAAAAATAAATTTAAAACTATGAACAAATATTTAAACATGGCCGGAATGCTTCCGGTATTTTTCTTGCTGACTGTTTTATTCAGCGCCTGCAATATGACGGAAAGTTCAAAAATTCCGGTCATTTTCGATACCGATGCCAACAACGAAGTGGACGATCAGCACGCTTTGGCTTACCTGCTTTTCAGCGGCGGCCATTTTAATGTTGAAGGCGTTACGGTAAATGCCACCAGCGCACCAACAGGTTATTCCGATGAATCGGATGTGAGTGATCACTACGAAGAAGCAAAACGGGTGATGCAGCTTTGTGGCGGATTTTACGGAAAAATTCCGCTAAAAACCGGTGCCAACGGTTCATTTGAAGAAATTAAGGATCATATCGGTGAGCCGGAGTTTGACGGGTACGAAGCAGTTGATTTTATTATTGAAAAGGCGATGGAAAAGCGCAATCAGAAACTGGTTTTGCTGCCTGTAGGTAAACTCACAAACATTGCCCTTGCACTGATGAAAGAGCCGGCCATTGCTGAAAAAGTGAAAATTGTGTGGTTGGGTTCCAATTACCCGGAGCCGGGCGAGCACAATCAGGACTGGGACATTGCATCAATGAACTACATTCTGGATGTGGATGTGCCGTTTGAAATGGTGACCGTGCGCGGGGGAAAACCTTCGGGGACGGCTGCCGTAATGGTTTCAAAAGCCCAAATTATGCACAGAATGCCAGGGAAAGGCCCTGAAGCAGACACCCCGGTTACCGGGCGGAACGGCGGCGATTTCACCAATTTTGGCGACTATTCAGCAAATTTGTTTAAGCAGTACGGCATGTGGGGAAATCCTCCCGGCAGGGCCCTGTTCGACATGGCTGCTGTTGCCATCCTGAAAAATCCCGGCTGGGCCGAAACGCGCGAAATTCCAGCACCGGTTTATCTCGACGGAAAATGGGTGGAACGCCCTAATAATCCCCGAAAAATTATCCTGTGGGAGTGGTTCGATATTTACGGGATAATGAACGATTTTTTTATTACTATGGATGATTATAAACTGGTAGATGCTGAATAATCTTTGCAAAAGTTGCAAATAAAAATACTATCATAAAAAAAGAGGCTCACGAAAAGGTGAGCCTCTTTTTGGAATGAATCTGTTTATTTTTATAAATCTCTTTTTGCAAGGTAAAAGTCAACCATTTCGTAGTCGCTTTTTTCGCGTTCTTCCATTTCATCCACTGTTTTTGGCGGCGGAACAATTACTTTGTCCCCTGGTTTCCAGTCGAGTGGGAGGGCAACTTTATGTTTGTCTGAAATTTGCAATCCGTTGAGAACCCGAAGGATTTCATCCATGTTACGGCCTACGTTCAGCGGGTAGTACATAACCAGCCTGATTTTTCCTGCCGGGTCGATAAAAAATACGGCCCTCACAGCGGCTGTTTCGCTTTCGTTGGGTTGAAGCATTCCATAAAGTTTCGATACTTTCATGTCGATGTCGGCAATAATCGGGAAATTAAACAGTACCCCGGTATTTTTTTTCACGTTGTTTACCCACGCCATGTGCGAGTGAATGCTGTCGATGCTCAGTCCCATCAACTTGGTATTCATTTCTTTGAATTCGTCGGCACGATTGGCAAATCCGCTCATTTCAGTCGTACAAACCGGGGTGAAATCGGCCGGGTGCGAAAACAAAACAACCCAACTGTCTTTATTGAATTCTGAAAACTGAATGGGCCCCCAGGTTGTGTTGGCTTTAAAATCAGGTGCCATGTCGCCAATTCGTGGCATTTGTGTTACTTTTTCTTCTTCCATTTTTTGTTAAATTTTTATTGTTGCTAATTTGATTTTTCACAACCATAAACATCTTTGCTGAGAATAAGTTCATATAAATCCCGAAAAAATAATTGTATTATTTATTTATTGAGAATGAGTGAAATAGATATGTTTTGAGAATGTGAAAGCTACATTACTGCGAGTCAGCAGGTTGCTTTCTTTTCGGCCATAGGCTCAGTAAGTAGATTAAAATGAGAGAAAAAACAACCAGCAAACTGCTCAGGATTATTGATTCTTTTTTATCCATCAGGAAAAGTGCAAAGGTGTTAATTTCTGACCAGTAAGTTACAATAAACAAAACCAGCAGGTTGTTGAGCGAGTGTGCCAGTATCGCCAAAATTAAACTTTGGGTACGAATCATCAGCCAGCCCAGGAGTATTCCCAAAACAAAGGTGGCAGGCATTTGCCACGGATTTAAATGAAACAGCGAAAACAATACAGCCGACATAATTACCGCCACAAAATTGTTGTAATTCCGTCGGAATCCCTGGAAAATCAATCCCCTGAATATCAGTTCTTCAACAACAGGGGCAACAATCGCTACTTTCATAAATGCTCCCCACCATCCAAAATCGCTTTCAAAAATATTGGAAAACAGTTCCCAAAACCAGGGTGGGGCAGGAATGACTTTTTCGATGGCAATGTTTACTTCCTCCAATAAATTCTGTGCACCCCAGAAAAATGTAAATAGCGGAATTAAAATCAGTGGATTAAAAAAGCGAAGCGGAAATACTTTGTTAAACGGGGCTTTCGATTTCCGGAATCCGTAAATCAGTATGAAAAGTGTGGAGCCAACTCCAAGCAGCACTTTTTTTACCGGATGATACAAATAATCGGTTCCGTTGTAATAATCAATCAACGCCAGCGGAAAATCAACTACCGTTTGTATAAACAGGTACAAAATAAGCAGGTGAATGGCCTGCAGGATGGTAGGATAATATTTCTGCCTTACATTTTGCATTTGAAATTATTCGAATAAAGATAATTCTTTTTGCATATCATTGGAGTTCCAAAAATAATAATTGTAATTTGTAACCTTTCTTTTTGAGATGAGAAGATTTTTTTGATTTTCATCATAAGCCCATGAAAGTTTTCAGGGGTTATCATCATAAATTCATTATTTGGGTAGACATTAGTAAAAGTTTTTGATATGCGGATTTTTTTCTCACCACATATCTTCCAACTCCATCAGGAGATTAACAGTGATTTACAATCCCGGCGACCCGGTTTTGCCTGAGCTAAAAGATGCCAACTTCAAAAAAGTTGCCGGCTGATTTAAAATAATTTTTCCAAAAGTTCCTTTTTGGATAATTGAAAATGGTTGGCTATATCCGACAAAATATTGGAGAGGGTTCCTATCTTCAAAGGATTATGGTTAGGTACCGTAATATGATGAATTCCGTTTTCCGTTGTTGTAAGTCGGATGTGGATTCCTGTTTGACGAGTAATTTGATAACCGAATTTTTCGATTATTTTGATTAATTCATAACCAGCAATATCCCGTGGGATTTTCTTCATGCCGCAAAAACT
>DATFJO010000163.1:0-6953 GCA_035269145.1 Tangfeifania sp.
TGCTTATGCTGGCCTGGACTTCCTACTTTACCGGAAATTATAACCAGGCCAAAGTGCTTTTTAATAAAGTAAAATTGTACAATCCCGGCGATGCCTCGGCCAATGAAGGATTGGAGTTAATGAGGTGAAAACACGTACAAACTTTTTTCGTACTGCTTCGATTATTCAACGTTCCCCGAGAAAGTATGGACCAACATTTACAGTCTGTCCGGCACACCGGTTGTTAGCGCTTTTCTGGAAAATGAAACTCCGGATTTTAATCTGAAGGCTTTTCCAAATCCAGCTTCTTCTCAGTTGAAAGTAGCATACAATTTACCTCCGGAAGTACGGGAAGGAAAACTTTCGTTATTCGACAACAATGGAAAGCTTGTTCAGCAATTTATCATCGACAACCACACCGATCACCTGCTGCTGAATGTGTCGGATTACACAAGTGGCGTTTACCACTATTTTGTGGAATACGGGAATAAGAGAAGCCCGTCGCAAAAGCTAATGGTGAGATAAAGAGTAAAAAATTGAACCCTTTCAGGGTTCTTTTCGCATTGTTCAGTTAACCACGGGTTTCACCCGCGGCTATTGTTATTAAACCACTTTGTGGTTTTTCCGGTTTCATTGTAACGCTGTAAATTCATACAAAAACTCGTATTCATTCTAATATCCCGAAGGGATAAAACAATAATAGCCGTAGGTGCAACCTACGAAAGTTTAATCACCGCCAAACCAGAACCCTGAAAGGGTTCAACAAGAAACGAAGGGATTTATTCAGAATAATCCGGCCTCACATCACCGTACTTCTCCACAATTTCATCCAGAATTTCAGTGACTTCGACATTTGTTTCGGCACGAAGAAGTTTGATTTTCAATTCGCGGAAATTGGGCAGCCCCGGAAAATATTTGGCAAAATGACGGCGCATCATTAAAATAGCCGACCGCTCATTGTCTTTCCATTCCAGATTTAACTGAAGTTGTTCTTTTACATTTTCAACTATTTCGGCAACGGCGGGTGAGGGTAATTCCTCACCGGTTTCGAGATAATGCTTTATTTCCCTGAAAATCCAGGGGCGGCCAATCGACGGGCGGCCAATCATCAGTGCATCAACACCCGTTTGTTCCAGCAGCAGTTTTGCTTTTTGGCCACTTGTAATGTCTCCGTTCCCAATAATCGGGATGGAAATTTGCGGATGATTTTTCACCTCGCCAATGAGTGTCCAGTCGGCCACACCAGTGTACAATTGCTCGCGGGTCCGCCCGTGAATGGCCAGTGCAGCAATTCCAGCATCCTGCAGACGAAGTGCAGCCTCAACCACCGGTTTGTCGCCCGCGCTCCAGCCAAGCCGGGTTTTTGCCGTTACCGGAACATTGACCGCCTTCACAATTTCGGCAGCCATTTGCTGCATTTTAGGTAAATCTTTCAGCATTGCAGCCCCGGCCCCGTGCCTGATGATTTTTTTCATGGGACATCCAAAATTGATGTCTATGAAATCGGGCTGCATCTCCTCCGCCACCTTTGCTGCTTCTACCATCGAATCGATGTTGTGGCCGTATATCTGGATGGCTGCCGGCCGGTCGAAATCAAAAAGCTGCATTTTTTGTTTCGATTTTTTCACATCACGTACCAACGCCTCCGACGAAACAAACTCGGTGTACATCACATCCGCACCGTATTTTTTGCACATCCACCGGAACGACTTGTAAGTTACGTCTTCCATAGGTGCCAAAAACAGCGGCGTTCCTTCCAGTGTCAGATTTCCGATTTTCATGTTATCAAAACCAAAGATGTTCGATTAAAATTTTTATGCCGATTGCAGATAGAATTATACCTCCCAAAATTAACGACTGCCGGCTTCGTTTTGCCGGAATGTATTTCCCAAACAACATTCCCAGCATGGAAGCTATAAACGTAACCGCACCAATAGTTATTACGGCCAGCCAAATCTGCAAATCGAGCAACCCAAAACTAAATCCTACAACGAGAGCATCGATGCTGGTTGCAATGGACAAACCAAGCACTACTGTAATTTTAAACGGATTGAAATTGTGCAGCGATCCGTCGGGTTTAATTCCCTCAATTATCATTTTTATACCTACAAAAGCAAGGAGCAAAAAAGCAATCCAGTGATCCCAATACGCAATCAAGTTATCTAACGTGCTTCCTATAAGCCAGCCAATTACCGGAAATCCCGCCTGAAAAAAGGCGAGCGAAAATGCAATGACCATGGCCTGTTTAAAACGGATTTCCTGCCGCATCAATCCACAGGAAACAGATACAGCAAATGAATCGAAACTCAATCCAATGCCAATGAACAAATACGTTATTAAATCAGTTACACTCATTTTTTTCAGAAAGCGCAAAAATAGGGATTTCATGAAAATTTGAAAACCGTAAAAATCATTACCGGTAAAAAAATTCATCTTTTATTGTTATAACTTTGATTTGAGTTCGTCACTGTTATCAAATGACCACTGAAGAGTTTAAAAATAGCGTGCTGCCCGTTTCCCGGAAAATTTATCCGATGCTGAAAAGGATATTGAAAAACGAGGAAGAAACCCGCGATGCGTTGCAGGATTTGATGCTGAAATTGTGGAATAAAAGATTTGAGCTGACCAGTTGTAAAAATCAGGATGCTTACATTGTAACAATGGCGAAGAATTACAGCTTCGACCTGCTCAAAAAGAAACGCCCCTCGGCGATGGGTAAAAAAGAGGAATTTAAACTGCTCAACCTTGAAGCCGGTGGCACAAATCATGAGATGAAAGAGAAGTTTGAACATGTAAAAAAAGTGATTGAAAGGCTGCCCGAAAAATACCGGACAGTTATTGAAATGCGCGACATTGACGGGTTTTCTTTCGATGAGATAAAAGAAATGACCGGATTTGAAGTGCCCTACATCCGCGTTATTTTATCGAGGGCACGGCATAACGTAAAAGAAGAAGTGGAAAAAATTTACAATTATGAAGACAAAAGACAATTTGCCCGGCAAATATTATAGAGGCGAAACTTCGCTGGAAGAAGAAAAAGAACTGAAAACCAGAATTCTTTCAGAAGATTTCGATTCATCGGAGAAAGACATTTTTGGCTTTTACGAAAAAGCAGGAAGTGTACCCGATGATTTGGAAGAAAGCCTGATGAACGGCTTAACAGAGCATCAAAATAAAAACAAAGTAAAACGGATGTGGATTTACCGGATTGCATCGGCTGCCGCGGTTTTGCTAATTGCTTTAACCGTTTTTCTAAGCTACCAGGCACAAAAAAATGCAAAAATGGAGAACCAGTTTTTTGTGATGGAACAGGCGCTTTACCATGTTTCTGAAAGCATTCAGCCCGAAGAAGAAAATGAAATGCTGGTTTTGTGGGTCGATGAAAATGTGGAAATTATTATTAACGAATAAATAAAAAAGTCATGAAACGATTAACACTCATTTTGATAATTATTATAGCTGCAGGAACTGCATTCGCCCAAAACGATTTGTTTGAACAGCTAACCGATGAATACGCAGACAACAACGGTTTCAGCGCCAGCCTGATTACAAGCGATATGTTTGATTTATACCTGAAAAAGAAAAACATTGACAAAGATTCGCCGGTTTTTGAAGCGCTGAAAAACCTCGAAAACATTTTGGTTGTGTCACAGAGCAATTTTTCGAAAGCCACCTGGGTTGAGGCTGGTGAAGAAGGAACAGATGAAAAAAATAATGCCGGAGAAATTCATGAATCCATCATTGACTATTACAAAAAGAAAGACTTTTCGCTTTTCAAAACTGAAAAACAGATGGGTGAAGATGTAAAAGTTTACCTCGATAAAAAAGGAAGCAAAATCAGTTCGCTGGCCCTGATAACCAATTCACCGTCGTTAACCACACTGGTTGAATTACAGGGAAACATCGATCTTTCAACTGTTTCTGAACTCAATAAGGCCCTTAATCTGCGCGGCCTTGAAAATCTTTATAAAATAAATGGTTCAGGCAGAGGAATTGCTGTTTCGGGGTATGGTGTTTCGCAGGAGCGTATTGAAGAAATGACGCAACGTCAAAAAGAGATGATTGAACGCCAGCGTGTTTTAACCGAAGAACAACGCCAACAGATTGAATTTCGGGCAAAAGAAATGACCGAAAGACAAAAAGAGATGGCAGAAAAATACCGTGAAATGGCAGAGAAATATAAACGCCAGCCTGTTTTTCTGAACTACCCGGGCGACGGCAACACCATTTATATGATTGATGGAAAAAAGGTGGATGCTGATGCGGTAAAAAAACTGAATCCTGATCAGATTCAAACGATTGAAGTAAAAGGCGGTGAAGAAGAAGACGATCCGACAACCATTAAAATTATTACAAAGAAGTAGAAAATTGTTTTCAAGCAAAAAGAGGGGCAGCTAAAATTAGCTGCCCCTCTTTTTGAAAAATATTTTCTACTGGTTGAATTTCGAATAAGTAATTATCAGTTTTATGCCGGGCTGGCTTTTGCTACCTTTCAGAATCACCCGGTTGGCTTCGCTGTTTTTTCTGGCAGGGGTTAAAAAGAAACCGTTGTTTTCAGCTTCACCGTCAATTATTTGCTGCAAATGCTGGGTAATATTGAAACTGTAAGTATAATCCTCGGTGTTGAGTCTGCCTCCGTAAAATACCGGACTGAACAGATAATCGACCGGTAGAAATTCCCGGCCATCCTCATCCAGAACCGTAAACAGCAATTGCCGTGGCGGTGGATATTTTTCAACTTCGGATGCCAGCGTATCAACCTGGAAAACAATTTCTGCTTTATTAATGGCCGTATTTACTGAATCTTTCCAGAGGCTAAGATCATCAATATAAATTTTGGAACGCAGTCCGCCGGTTGCCTGAACATAAATCAATGAATCTTCGCTAACTTCATCATTCAGGCCGTCAAAAAATTCCGTCCCCGAATAATCGTGTTCAATGGAATTCACCCGCGCACTGAACGGCGTAATTACATATGGATTAAGCAATGTATCGGGCTCTTCTGCATCCATGTTTTCATCGTTGTTATAGTAAACAACTAATGCTGATCCCTGGAACCCGTCACCTGAAGCTGCATCGAGCTGTAAAATGGCTCCGCCTTCTTCCTCTTCTTTTTCTGCTTCGATGTACAAGCCTTTAAAATACTCGAGAAAAGCATCGTTATTCACCATTTGCAGTGAGTCGGCATTCACCAGTTTTTCTCCAAGCGAATTATCGAGCGGAATGGTTATGAGGCTGAACAGCGTATCGGAAGAAGTTGAATCTACCCTCACCTGGGGGGTGTAAATTTTTTCACCAATTAACTGATTTGAGGCATACGATTTCAGGTCCACATCCTGGTAATATTCATCATCGATATCAATCGACGACTCCATCTCGTACACTTTGAAAGTTTGCGGCGTTACGGTGTCGCCGTAAACTCCCCGGTAGTAGAGAAAAAGTTTAACTGAATCAACCACAGGGTTGGTGCCGAAATCAGGAAAAAACTGCAAACGAAACTGTGTCGCCAAATCGATGGACGTTTTACCAAATTCCGGATCATCAAACGTTCCGAGGAGCGTACGCGACGGCTCGTCGGTTTGCACTGAATCTTCGCGGTAAGTAAACGAAGAAATGCTGTTCCGCTCTACCAGGTTTTTCACATTGATTAAATCGGTTGCCGGTAACACTTCCATTCCCAGGTCGGTTTGTTCTTCACAGCCAGTTACTGCTGCAATCAGCAGAACAACAAGTGCAAAAAGGCGGTATCGGATGTATATTTTTCGTATCACTAAATTCTGTTCTTTGTTAATACTTATTTTCTGATTTCTAAAAAATACAAACGTATAAAAAAACGATGAGGGCAATGTGCAATTGCCCTTAATTTTGAATTTTTTAGGATAAAAATTGATCTTTTAACATGAAACCTCTACCACACCTTTTCATAAAACTCGTTGTAGGCGTCGATGTAGGTTTCTTTGGGTTGGTAATCGAGAAAAAGCTTGTCCGCTGACTTCACATATTTTTCAACTTCGCTGTTCACTTCTTTTGTTCCTTTAATTATCCCATCGGAATAATCAACAGCCAGTTTGCTGACATTTTCGTAGGTAGGATTTTGCAAATGACTTACATCCGTTGTTTTAATCCCTTCGAGAAGCACTTTGGTTTTGAAATTTTTGTCGAGCGTATTTTTGAACTCGTCGTTATACAGTGAGTACACCACTTTTGAATCTTCAAAAAGCGGATCGTTGTAGTAATATTTCTTGATAAACAATGGCACCAGCGAAGTCAGCCACCCGTGGCAATGAATAAGATCGGGAGCCCATCTCAGTTTGATAACTGTTTCGAGCACACCGCGCGCAAAAAACAGCGCCCGCTCGTCGTTATCTTCAAATTCTTCTCCCTTTGAGTTGGCAACTACATTTTTACGGTGAAAATAATCCTCATTATCAATAAAATAGACCTGCATACGGGCTGCCTGAATCGAAGCCACTTTAATAATCAGCGGGTGATCGGTATCATCTATAACCAGGTTCATCCCCGACAAACGAATAACTTCATGCAATTGATTCCGTCTTTCGTTAACCGACCCGTAACGTGGCATAAAAGTTCTGATTTCGCGCCCCCTCTCCTGAATACCCTGCGGTAAATAACGGGAAATTTCCGACATCTCTGTCTCGGGCAAATAAGGCGTAATTTCTTGTGAAATATAAAGGATCTTTTTCTTTTCCATTGACCTGTAAACGCGGTTTATAACAATGTGCAAAGGTAACAAAAATATCGTTAATATTCAATTTGCACTCTTTCCATTGTGTTAACAAGCCATTTGGCAATCCGGAAAAATTGAAAAAGTAAAGTGTAAATTTATTTACTTTGCACCATAAAATGAACAGGCAATGAAGCTGGTGAAAACAATACACGAACTGCACGCGCAGTTAAACGAACTCAGAAAGCAGGGGACAGTGGGCTTTGTACCAACTATGGGCGCGTTGCAT
>DATFJO010000164.1:0-3005 GCA_035269145.1 Tangfeifania sp.
TGGGACGACGACGTGCCACAGGATGAGAAAAAGCGGCGATTACACATTCTTACCGAAGAATTGCGCAAACACAACCGGGTTTATAACCGGCAACTCGAAGGCAAAACACTGCGAGTGCTGATTCGCGGAAATGATAGAAAAGAAGGCTACCTAAGTTCGCTCACCGAAGGCAAAATGATTGTGCGTTTTCCATCAGATGATGAAAGTTTGATCGGGCAGTTTGCAGATTTGAAAATCACCGGCTCTTCCGATTTTTCTCTGGAAGGAGAATTGGTGAATGCCGAAGTTTTTGCATAAGAGTTTTTTTAGAAATTTTCAATACCAATTGGTTTCCGGCGAAAATATATATGATTTTTAGTGTTGTCAACCACCCGGCAATTTGACATTTTTTTTGTTGCAGATAATGAAATGTGTTATTGTTTGGATATTTCTTGTCGATTCAAAAAACAAACCGGGGGCTTAAAACGTAACTATTAATACAACCAAAAAAATAATTAGTATGACAACAATTAGAAAAATATCTGCACTATTTATCCTCTTATTAAGCATTGTGGCTTTTTCGGCATGTAATTCAGCACAAAAACAAAACAACGAAAACGAAACAGAAACTGAAATAAGCGATGAATTAATAGAAAAGCAAAAGGACTTAAAAGGATTGGCCAATGAAGAGCTTTCGAATATTAATGATAAAGTGAGGGAACTAAATTCCCGGCTTGAAGAGGAGGGGGCTGAGTTGTCGGAGCATCAGCAGGAATTGCTCGATGCAATTCAGAAAACGCGTGTTGATGTAAACGACCGTTTAAGCAAAATTGAAAATGTTTCGGAAGAAGAGTGGGATGAATTCAGAACCAATTTCGAAGAAGACCTCGAGAGCATTAAAGCAAGATTGGATGAAGTTCTGGAAGAATTTTGATTGCTTCCGCAACGATGATAAATTTTCCCCCTGCACAGCTATCTGCCCTGAACTTTTTTAAATTTTAAAAACTTGTGAACAAGTCAGGTTAAATAAAACGAGGATAGTAATAATTATTATCGCCCGTGAACATGATTAACCCCGAAGTTTTAGGACATGCGAATTTTTCCGAAAGGATTCCTGTAGAGCACATGATATCTTTTAAAATGAATAATCTTATCAGATGAAAAACATTTTTTTTTGATGAGGTAAGAATTATATTTACCGGGTTTTAAAGCAGGCGCTTTATTTACAGAAAATAAAACCAAAAAGTAGAGGCAGGTTTCCTAAAATTTTTAACTTTGGTGCTGTAAAACATGTTATTGGTTGATATATGTTAAATTCTGATCTGGGTATAAAAGACATTCTCGATAATCCAAATTCAATATTTCACCTTTTAAGTCAGGAAGAGAAAGAGGAGCTGGAACAGCACATTTCATTGGCTCACTACAAGAAAAATGAATTTGTTTTCAAAGAAGGAGACAAGCCCAATGGTTTTATGATGCTGGTTTACGGGAAAGTGAAAATTTTCAAGGAGGGAGTAGGTGGCCGTGAGCAGATTATCAGGATGGCCAAACCTCTCGGAATAATCGGATACCGTGCGCTTTTTGCTGAAGAAAATCACATCGCTTCGGCTGTTACCCTTGAAGAATCGCTCATTTGTACAATCAGCCCCGATTTCATTTTGAACAAAGCGTTGCGCAACAGCCATTTTTCGCTGCGAATTATCCGGAAACTTTCCCATGAACTTGGCTTCTCAAATTCGCGCACTGTTACTTTAACACAGAAACACATTCGCGGCCGGCTGGCTGAATCTCTGATGCTTTTGAAAGACAAATACGGATTTGAGCACGACGGAACTACGTTGAAAGTTTATCTCTCGCGCGAAGACATTGCCAATTTGTCGAATATGACCACTTCGAATGCGATTCGTACTTTGTCTACTTTTGCCAATGAACAGATAATTGCAATTGACGGGCGTAAAATTAGAATTCTGAATGCCCACAGGTTGGAAAGGATCAGTAAATTAGGTTGATTTCAGTGATTTTTTTCACCTCGGAAGATGCGAAATAATTATTCATACAAATAAACCCGCTTAACCCGCTGCGAGATACCTGTTAAAATTTCATAAGGAATCGTTCCTGCTTTTTGTGCAATTTCGGAAACGGAAATGTGGGGTCCGAAAAATTCCACCACATCGCCTGGTTTTACTTTTTTCCCGGTTACATCGAGCATAAGCATGTCCATGCAAATGTTTCCGATGACGGGAACCCGGCTGCCTTTCACAAATGCTTCACCTTTTTGGTTGCCAAGTTTGCGGTCGAGGCCGTCGGCATAACCAACCGGCACAATGGCTATTTCACTTTCTTTTTCAACTTCTCCTTTCCGGCCGTAACCAATTGTTTCATCAGGCGTTACTCTTTTTACCTGTGAAACCGTGCTTTTAAACGTGCTGATATTTTCAAGCGGCAGCCCGGTGGCACTCACCCCATACAATCCAATCCCAAGTCTTACCATTTCCATTTGTTTTTCCGGGAAGCGCTCGATTCCTGCGGAGTTTAGAATGTGGCGGTCAATGTTATATGAAAAGGCATCGGTTATTTTTTGTGAAAGCGTTTTAAAACGATCGAACTGTTTTTTGGTAAATGAGTCGAAACCGGGTTCGTCGCTAACAGCGAGGTGAGAGAATACGGATTTGATTCTGAATATGTTTTTTTTTGAAATGTCGTCGATAATTTGTTCAATATCTTTTTCTGTTTTGAAGCCCAGCCGGTTCATTCCGGTGTCAGTTTTTATGTGAACCGGAAAATTCTGAATCGCATTCCGGATAGCAGTTTTCTCAAAATTTTTCAGAAGTTGCCGTTCGTAAATGTTCGGTTCCAGTTGGTAGTCGATGATATTTTGAAAACTGTGCTCTTCCGGATTCATTACCACAATCGGGATTTCAATTCCGGCTTTTCGCAGTTCAACACCTTCATCGGCAACTGCCACTGCCACGTAATCCACATTCTGGTATTGCAGCAAGCGCGCAACTTCCACATCGCCGCTGCCA
>DATFJO010000165.1:0-4837 GCA_035269145.1 Tangfeifania sp.
CCAACAAAACATCAGTATGATTACGATGCGCAAACGGTTATTGGCTTTCTGCGCCACTTCGGTCTCGACAAAGATTTTAAACTGAACGTGGAAGTGAACCACGCCACGCTGGCCGGCCACACTTTTGCGCACGATTTACGCATGGCAACCGATGCCGGGTTGCTCGGCTCCATCGATGCCAACAAAGGTGACTACCAAAACGGCTGGGATACCGATGAATTTCCAACCAATGTCTACGAAGTAACCGAAGCGATGATGGAAATTCTTCGTGCCGGCGGATTCACAAACGGCGGTATTAATTTTGATGCCAAAACACGCCGCAATTCTACCGATCTCGAAGATATTTTTATTGCCCATGTTTCGGGAATGGATGTTTTTGCACGTGGATTGCTGATTGCTGACAAAATTCTGAACGAATCGGATTACCTGTCGCTACTGAAAAACCGCTATTCTTCATTCGATAGCGGAAAAGGCGCTGAATTTGAAAGCGGCAAAATGACGCTGGAAGATTTGCGTTCACTGGCTAAAGAGGCAGGTGAACCTGAAAGAATCAGCGGAAAGCAGGAAATGCTCGAGCAGTTAATTAACTGGTACATTTAAGAAAAATAAACAGATAGATTAATTTATAATTGCCTGGCTCTGGATTTAAATTGTGGGCCGGGCTTTTTTCTGAGAATTCAGAAATAATAGCACAAAAAATGAAAAACGATCGGTTATATGTAGTCGCCATCACATTTGTAGCAACACTCGGAGGTTTGCTTTTTGGATATGATACCGCAGTAATTTCCGGTGCAGAAAAATCAATTCAGGCCTATCTTGTCGAAAGTCAGGGACTGAGTTCCCTGGTTCACGGACTCACAACTTCCAGCGCCCTGATTGGCTGTATTATTGGCGGTTTAATTTCGGGAGTGCTGGCTACCGCTTTAGGCCGGAAGAAAACGCTCCTTATTGCGGCCGGCCTGTTTTTTATATCAGCTTTGGGGTCGGGCTAACCGGAATTTCTGTTTTTTGAAAAAGGAAATCCAACTACCGGACTGTTGCTGATGTTTAACTTTTACAGAATAATCGGTGGAATTGGCGTTGGACTGGCATCGGCAGTGAGCCCGATGTACATTGGCGAAATTGCACCTGCCAACATTCGCGGGCAGTTGGTTTCGCTCAACCAGTTTGCCATTATTTTCGGAATGCTCGTAGTGTATTTCGTAAACTGGGGCATTGCCAGCGGTCAGCCGCTTGAATGGATCAACGAAATTGGATGGAGGCGCATGTTCCTTTCGGAGACAATACCGGCCGGTTTATTCGGAATTCTGCTGTTTTTTGTACCCGAAACTCCGCGTTACCTGGCGCTTTCAGGAAAAGATGATGAAGCATTCGAAATTCTGAAAAAAATCAACGGCACCGAGCGGGCAAAACTGATTATGGAAGACATCAAAAAATCGGTGCATCATCATTCTGCCAAATTGTTTTCTTTCGGAAAACTGGTAATTATAATTGGTATACTGCTTTCGATATTCCAGCAGTTTGTAGGAATTAACGTGGCATTGTATTATGCACCCCGCATTTTTGAAAGCATGGGCGCTGCCAAAGATGCCTCGCTGATGCAAACCGTAATTATGGGACTGGTGAACGTCATATTCACGGTGGTAGCCATTTTTACGGTTGATAAATGGGGACGAAAACCTTTATTGATTGTCGGTTCGGCAGGAATGGCCATAGGAATGTTTGCCATTTCGGCGCTGGCATTTATGCAGATTATCGGCATCGGAACATTGATTTTCATTGTTATTTATACGGCTTCGTTTATGATGTCGTGGGGACCGATTACCTGGGTGCTCATTTCCGAAATTTTCCCTAACAAAATCAGGGGGAAAGCTGTGGCAATTGCAGTGGCCGCGCAGTGGGCCGCCAACTATTTAATTTCATCTACCTACCCGGCAATGATGGAATTCAGCGGTGGTTTCACCTACGGATTCTATGGTTTGATGAGTGTTTTATCCTTAATTTTTGTCTGGAAAATGGTTCCGGAAACTAAAGGAAAAACGCTGGAAGAAATGGAAGAGATTTGGGAAAGAAAACCTTAATCAATGGTGTTTCGATTTTGACAATAAAAAGCCGGAAATTCAAGTTGAACTTCCGGTTTTATTTATCAGATTAATTACTAGTGTCATGTTGAACATAAAATGAAGAATTTTGTCATTTCGAAACCTGAGGTACGAAGGTGAGAAATCTAATTATTTCAGCAGATTTCTCCTAAAGGTCGAAATGACAGTTCATTGTTAACTCGACGTTAGTAGCGTTCAGCAATCACATTCCAGTCGAGTACGTTCCAGAAATCTTCGATGTATTTCGGACGGGCGTTTTGCTTGTCTAAGTAATACGCATGTTCCCACACATCGCAGGTGAGCAGCGGCGTTTTACTTTCCTGCAACGGATTGCCGGCGTTGGCTGTTTGTACAATTTCCAGTTCGCCGTTTTCATCTTTCACCAGCCATGCCCAGCCCGAGCCAAACAATGTAGCAGCAGCATTCGAAAATTCCTCTTTGAACTTGTCGAATGAGCCAAACTTGTTTTCAATGGCGTCTTTCAATTCGCCAAGCGGTTCTCTTACACCGTTGGGGCTGAATTGCATAAAATAAAACGTGTGGTTCCAAACCTGTGCGCCGTTGTTGAAAACACCGCCGTCAGCTTTTTTGATAATTTCTTCGAGCGAGGCATTTTCAAATTCAGTGCCTTTAGCCTGGTCGTTTACTTTATTTACGTATGCCTGGTGATGTTTTCCATAGTGATATTCCAGTGTTTTTTCACTAATATACGGTTCCAGTGCATCTTTTCCGTAAGGTAATTCCGGTAATTCAAAAGCCATAATTTTTCAGTTTAAAATGAATAATTCTTTTTGATTTTTTTCTCTATCCGTAAAACGTTTTGAAGGTTAAAAAGATTAGATTTTACAGTTATTTGAATTCAATTTAAATAAACAGGTGCTCAAAACAGATTTTTGGTACCATTCGGGTGTCGAATTTATTCGTCAACAAACATTTAACTGAAAGCTGTTGTTTTGATTTTGTCGGGGAAGAATTTTATTGAAAACAAAAATTGAACTGATCAATATGGATTTGAAAACAAACAAACAGAATGCAATTGCATTTTACAAAATGGCTTTTGAGGGAAATCCACAAAAAGCAACCGAATTATTTGTGGGTGAAAAATACATTCAGCACAACCCTTTGGTAAAAAACGGGAAAGAAGGTTTTATTGAGTATTTCGAAAAAATGAAAAAGCAGTACCCTGAAAAGTCGGTGGAATTTATCCGGTCGGTAGCTGAGAATGATTTGGTGGCGCTGCATACACACCAGGTTTGGCCTGATAATGAAGAATACATTACCATGGATTTTTTCAGGTTCGATAAAAAAGGAAAGATTGTGGAGCATTGGGATGCCATTCAGCAAATACCTGATACCACTGCCAGCGGAAATCCGATGTATTAGATTTTCTATGATAAGTCTAATTTTTACTGATTCTGAATTTTATGCCCACTTGCTTTTTTCTTTTTGATTTTTAGCAGGTTACATGTAGTTTTTTCCTGAAAATTCAAAAATGTGTTTTACAGGTTAATGGCGATGCTCTGTAGAAACAAGTTCTTTTTGTATTTTGCGGTTTTATAGAGTCGCTGTTAATTTTGGAGTACAGCGATTTATTAATACAGCAATAATGGAATTATTCAGCAAACCAATAAATAAACAAAAATTAAAGTCATTTTTTAAAAAATATCTGGGCTTCAGATCATCGATCTACGTCAGGGTAGTTTACATAATTTCAATTTTATCGTTTATTTTATATTTCTCTTACGGCGCAATTTTCAATTCAGTTTACGGCGAATACTTAGATACCATTATTCGTCAGCGGGGAAACGATATCGGTTCTATTATTGAAGGTTCGCTCTATTATTCCATGCTGAAAAATGATAAAACTTCGCTTCACAACACGCTCGACAATATGAACAACGTATCGGGGGTGGATGAAGTTAGTCTTTATGACGAAAACAATGAACTGGCTTATTCTTCAGTTTTTGCCGACACGGTGGTTACCAGCGATCCGGATTGCCTCAGTTGTCACACTGATTTTAATTCAATGTTTCCCGAAAAAGAAAAGACTTACCGGATAATTGATTTTGAAAGCGCCTGCAACATGAGCCACACCAACGAAGGACACAGGCAACTGCTGATCCGGACACCTATTTTAAATGAACCTTCATGCTATACAAGTTCATGCCACTGGCACAGTCCTGAAGACGAAGTGCTTGGTTCGCTCATTATTAAAGTGCCGCTTGAATCGCTCGATTCAGCAGTTTCAAAGTCTTCGGCAGAGTATTTTTTGCTGGCTGCATTAATCACTTTTGTGCTTGTAACCATTTTAATATTTTTCACCAACCGTAAAATCCGGTCGCCTTTAAGTGCCATCGTTACTGCCAGTGAAGCGGTTTCGAAAGGCGACCGCAACCGTCGGCTCGAAATAAAACCCAATTTGCTCGAGGATATGAAAATGGTGTCGCTGGCCTTTAACAATATGCTCGATAATCTCGACGCTGCCAATAAAGAACTTGAAAACTGGTCGCACCAACTGGAGTATAAAGTTCAGCGGAAGTCTGAAGAGTTATCTGAAATTCAGAATGAGTTGATTCATATTGAGCGGATTGCTTCGCTGGGAAAACTGTCGTCTTCGGTGGCACACGAGTTGAACAATCCATTGTCGAGTATTTTAACTTACAGCAAGCTTATCACTAAAAAGGTAAACCGGCTCGATTTGGATCCACAAATCTCGGAGTCATTATTAAAGCATC
>DATFJO010000166.1:0-2762 GCA_035269145.1 Tangfeifania sp.
TACAAAAGTGCTTTTGCCGAAGAACTGACACGTTTCCCCATGCAGGAAAAAACAATGGTAGGCGAAAAAGGCATTATGCTCTCGGGCGGCCAGAAACAGCGAATCAGCCTGGCACGGGCGCTTTATTCACCGGGCGAGCTGCTGATACTCGATGATGTATTTTCGGCAGTGGACACCGACACCGAACGATTCCTGATTAAACAAATTGTGGAAAACCATGCGGTAAAAAGCATGGTGGTTATTTCGAACCGGATAAGTGTTTTGGAGAAAACTGATTTTACCATTGTACTGGAAGACGGACGGATGGCGGCCAAAGGCAGCCACCGGGAATTGCTGAAACAATCAGCCTTTTACCGCGATATTCTGAAACTCCAGCAGGAGGGTGAATCAAAAAATGAAAAACAGAAATGACCAGAACAAAAAACAATATAATCAAAAACCTGGACTGGCAACTTTTCAGAAAGTTTGCCCGCTACTTTAAACCGCACAAAAAGTGGTTTTTCCTGAGTATTGCCTCCATTCCTGTTACCACTGCAGCGGGCATCCTGTTTCTTTGGCTGGTGGAAGACATTGTGGATAATTACATTGTAGCGGGCAATGTGGAAGGACTGATCAAACAGACGATTTTCCTGGCCGGAGCGCTTTTGATTAACATCCTGTTTGATGGTTTTTACAGCTACTCATTTTCAAAAGCCGGTGGTCTGGCGATTGTCGACCTGCGCAAAAAGCTGTTTGGCAAATCATTGCGTTTCCCGTTAAGTTATTTCGATAAAAAACCCATTGGCGTGACCCTCTCCCGCCTGACAAGTGACATGGAATCGGTTTCAGAATCGTTTGCCGCCGGGGTCCTGGGATTACTGGCCGACACAATAAAAACCCTGGCGCTGGTAGGTTACCTGTTTTATATCAACTGGCGTCTCACACTGGTGCTGCTGCTGGTAGTTCCGCTAATCTATCTGGCAATTAATTACCTGCGAAAAAAAATCAGAAAAGCATACAATACTTCGCGAACCAGCCTGGCCAAATCTGCCGCCTACCTTCAGGAATCGTTAAACGGAATGAAAACCATACAGCTTTTTTCTGCCGAGGAAAAAGTTTTAAAGAAATACGACGATCTGAACAAACAGTTCAGCGATGCCCAAAACAAATCGAACATTTACGATTCTTTTCTTTATAGCATCGTTGAGGGAATTACCGCTCTTGCCACGGCTTTGGTAATCTGGTACGGTGCCATTCAAATCTGGGATTACGGCTACACACTGGGTGTGCTGATTGTTTTTGTAACCACGCTCGAACGGCTGTTTGTTCCGGTTAAACAGTTTGCCCAGCAAATATCAACCATTCAGCGGGCAATGTCGGCGCTTGAGCACATCAGCGAATTGTTTGACCAGAAAGTGGAAGATCCTACCGCTGAACCTAAGGATGAACCGCCGGAAGCTGTCGCTTTGCAGGAAATTGAGTTTAAAAACGTTTACTTCCGCTATTCTGAAGACACGCCGGACGTATTAAAAAATATTTCTTTCAAACTGAAGAAAGGCGACCGGCTGGCTTTGGTTGGAACAACCGGCTCGGGTAAATCAACCATCATACGTTTGCTGGCAAAAACCTACACCGGTTATCGCGGCTCAATAAAAATAAATGGGACCGAACTTGCCGATATTCCCATCGCACGCATTCGGGAAACCATTTCAATAATGCAACAGGATATTTACATGTTCAATGATACCGTTGAATTCAACATTTCGCTGGGCCGTGAATACATTTCGAAAACTGACGTGGAGCAGGCAGCTTCTTTTGTTTATGCCAGTTATTTTATCGACCAGTTACCCGGCGGATACCGGTTTGTCATTCAGGATAATGGCGATAATCTTTCAAAAGGCCAGGCGCAGTTGATCTCATTTGCCCGGGCAATCGCCGGCAACAACGAACTAATAATTCTTGACGAGGCAACCAGCGCCGTGGATTCAATCACCGAACAATACATACAGAAAGCCATTGCCAATATCTTTTCAACAAAAACCGTGATTGCAGTGGCACACCGTCTCAGTACCATAAAAAATTCCGACATGATTCTTGTGTTGGAAGACGGTCAGATTATTGAACGGGGTAACCACAACGAACTCCTTAAACATGGTGGTAAATATGCCCGGCTGCTTCATCAATTTGAAGAAGAACATAAACAGGATTAAAACCACCCTCCAAATTATTCGATTGGAATATCAATAATACAATTATCCATTTACCGGGTTGTGTTTTTATTTTATTTATTTTTGTCAGGCGAACTTTATAAAAAATTAAAATAAGTATTTATGAGCTCATTCTGCAAAAAAGTAATACCCACTACACTATTTCTGTGTATAATTTTTATGACATCATTCGCCCAAAAAGAGGGCAACATTGTTGAATACTTTGGCCGCGAAGTGGTTGAAGAGATCAACGAAGGAGCCGTCGTTCATGTTTTCGATGAAGGGCTCCTGTTACCTGCTGCTTCACGGGGACGAGGACTTATGCCTGAAACCGACATTGTTGCATGGCATTTTGCCAACGGAACATGGAACACCCCGGAACAGGGTAAACTACTCCATCCGATGTATTCCGAAGACGACAGCAGCTATATCTGGCAGAATATTCAAGCCAATGATGAAAATTCCTTTAGGAAAAGAATGCTTTGGAGATCTTTTTTATATACTTCGTTTGAAGCTACCCGCGAAGATGTATTGCTGCTTGATGCCCGCGGGCATACCCAGGGTTACATTAACGGA
>DATFJO010000167.1:0-6361 GCA_035269145.1 Tangfeifania sp.
CATCCCAGGGGAGGGATGAGGAAAAACCATTCAGATAATATTCAACCGTGTTTTCACCTTCAGGCTCCAGAAAAAGCTGATGTTTCTCTTTTTCAGCAAAAGTTATCAGCTTACTTTCAATACTTGGGCAATAACGAGGTCCGGTACTTTGAATAGTCCCATCGAACATTGGTGCAATATCAAAACCGCTTTCCAGTTCGTTATGAACATTGGGATTTGTATAAGTTATCCAGCACGACCTTTTTTTAAGCTTTGATTCTGTATTGGGCAAATAAGAAAATTTAAAATAGTTATCATCGCCTTTTTGTTCGGTTAATTCTGAAAAATCGATTGTACGGCCATCGATGCGAACAGGAGTTCCGGTTTTAAGTCGTCCTGTTTTAAACCCTTGTTCAAAAAGTTGTTCCGAAATATTATAAGCAGCAGCCTCGCCAATTCTTCCGCCTTTCATTTGCGAAGAACCTACATGAATCAATCCATTTAAAAAAGTACCATTTGTTAAAATAACCGTATTCGATTGAAAATCAACACCAATTTTGGTGCGTACACCTCTAACTTCTTTATTTTCAATAATTAACGAAACAACAGCATCTTGCCATAAATCGAGATTTGATGTATTTTCCAACACATCGCGCCAATATTCAGTAAACCGAAAACGGTCGTTCTGCGAACGGGGACTCCACATGGCCGGGCCCTTTGAAAGGTTTAACATCCTGAATTGAATAGTCGTTTGGTCGGCTATTATTCCTGAATGACCCCCCAAAGCATCAATTTCACGTACAATCTGACCTTTTGCAATTCCTCCCATAGCAGGATTGCAAGACATCTGAGCGTATTTTGTCATGTCCATAGTGATGAGCAATGTTTTCGATCCCAATTTTGCCGCTGCAGTTGCTGCTTCACATCCTGCATGACCTCCTCCCACAACTATAACATCGTATTTTGTCATCATCTTTAATCTACTCCAAATTCTATCTTTCCCAAATAATAATTCTCCTTATCCTTCATCACTTTTTTCTCTTCGCTGGTTTTATCGTTGTAACCCACCAAATGCAGAATTCCGTGTAAAATAACCCGGTACAATTCTTCATGAAAAGTAACATTAAATTTACCTGCATTCTCTCTGATTCGATCGGCGCTGATAAATAAATCACCGGAAATTACATCGTCTTCCACATAATTAAAAGTAATGATATCTGTAAAATAATCATGGTTCAGGTGTTTTTTGTTCATTTCAAGCAAATACCTGTCCGAACAAAAAATAACCGAAATATCTCCGGTTTCCTTTTTCTCCTCGTTAATTAGTTGTTTGATTTGCCGCCCAGCGAAATCCTGATCCAGTTCAAAAGTAGAAATATCTTCAAAAAAAAACGTTGTACTACTCACTTACATTCAATTTTAAATTGAATACACTTTCCTTTCTCCTTAAATTCCAGTTCGTTGGTTAATGATTTAATAATGTGAATTCCTCTTCCTGATTCCTTTTTTAAATTTTTGGCCTCCGTAGGATTTTCTAAATTATTATAATCAAATCCGTCTCCTTCATCATTAATTTCAATGTTTATCATTTCATTGTTACAACCGGCCTGAATGCTGATTTGTTTTCTTTCATCATTCTGATTGCCATGATAGATTGAATTCATAACTGCTTCTGAAAGGCACAAAAATACACGATTAAAATTATCTTCAGACAGATTGTTCTTTCTAAAAAAACGGAGCAAAAAGTTTTTAGTCGTTTCCAATTCGCTTTTATCCGATTTAATAATCAGTATATCAGGAGAATCACTCAAATCTATTTATTTTCGATATTGTTTAAATATTGTTTGTATTTATTGTTGTAGAAATTATTCAGTTTGTGCGAATTACGATTCAAATATTCTATTGAAAAGTTTTTATCTTCTTTATACTCAAAAAACTTAACAGGGTTACTGTAAAAATCTTCGGCAGTTTTACTTTCGCGTTTATCTTCAAATTCACGTTCCAGTTCAGCTTTTTCAGCTTCAAGCAGGCGCGAGGTAATCTGGTTTTGCCGGGAAATCATTTCAGCATTCACATTTTTATTCATTAATTGTTTACGGTTCTGTTCCAGCATGTCGTCAATTTGCTGCAAGGCTTTGCGTGCACCGCTGCCAACCTGCCCGTTATTCATGATTTCGCGAAGCATTTGCTGCATCATTTCATGCTGCATCAGCGACTGTCCCATCTTTTGATTGCCGGGTTTTCCTTCGCCGCTTTTCATCTGCTCAATCATTTGCTGCAGTTGTTGTTTAATATTTTCCGATTGTTGTTTAAGCATGTTCATACCTGGTTTTCCCTGACCCGGCTTTTCACAATTTTGATCGCCCGGTTGTGCATTTGCCATCTGTTCCTCAAGGTTTTGCAAAGCTTCGTCGAGCATGAGGGCAAGGTTATTTGCGGACGTAATTACGTACTGCTGGCTTGCCCGTGCATTTGGCAACTGCCCCTCACTCATTTGCTCAAGCGCTTTACCAAGATTTAGTTCCATACTCAGTAATTCGTTGTTAACCATTGTGTTAATTTGTGGAGTACGTTTTGCAAGTGCGTATAACGAATCTTTTACAATCTGACTCTGATTTTGGATTTTAAGCTGCTCCTGATTAAGCTTACTCAACGTCGGATCGTTCACATTTATACTTGTCAATCCGTCAAGAATATCTTCCTGCCCAAACGATAAATACACCAGGTTTCCAAGAATTTGCCGCAGATTATCAATATTTTCCATGTTTTGCTCCATGGTATTTGAATTGAGCATCTGCTGCATGGCAAACGCGGTATTTTTCATTTTTTCTGAAGTTTGCTTTATACTGGAACCCGACTTCTTCCGGTTCTCTTTTTGAAGTTCTTCGCGACTTTGATCCATGCTTTTTTTAATGTCATCCATCTCTTCCTGAAAATCATCGAAATTCATGGGTTCCTCCATCTCCTGGTTCATTTCCAGCGCATCCTGAATTTCCTGCTCCAGATTTTCAAGTTGTTCACCGTGCTCCGAAACCTTTTTTTCAGCCTCCTCAAAATTCTTATTTTCAGTTACATCGTCGGCAAGCTTTTCTTCTTCACCGGCCATCTTATTGATTTCATCTATAACACTTTGAAGCTTTTGTTCCACTTTCATTTTACGCAGCATTTCAAGGTTGCGATCCAACTGCTTTTGCAAATCTTCGTAGGTTAAATCCATTTTTTCAGAGAGTTGATTCATTTTTTTACTGTCAAACTCTTCTGCCAGTTTATTGAATTCTTCAAGCAATTCTTTCAGTTCATCGGTAAAAACATCTTCCAGCAATTCTTCAATTTGCTGCTGTTTTTCCCTTATTTCATCGTTTTGCTTGTTAAAGGAATCCAGGTAGTTATTAAGCTCTTCATTGTCTTTTTTAATCTGATCGTACAATTGCTCAAGCTTATTTTGCTTTGAAAGGACATCGTTGACCATTTGCGATTTTTCCCAGTCAGAAATATTGGAATCCATATTTTTCATCCGCAGGTTTTGCAAATCATTCTGAATTTCTTTGGCCAGCTCCTGGCTCTGCTGCAGCTTTTCTTCCAAATCCTGAAACTGCTCTTTTTCATTGGCCATAATTTCTTCTTTGTCAGGAATCTGCATCAAAAAGTTATCAGAAGTAGTTGTTTTGTACCCGTTAACTACATCATTATCTGTTACAGAAAAATAATAGGAAACAGTTCCTGACGGCGGAGCTACATCAGCAAAATTAAAGCTGAAATAGAAATCCTGGTCGGTTAAATTTTTTACAAACGGAATGGAAATTGCCGAATCGGTATTATTAATGTTGTAATGAAAATTCAAACCGGTAAAACCGTAATCATCGCCAATAATTCCTTTAAAAAAGTAGCGGGTCATTTGAGTGGAATCCTGAATCCTGACAATCTGAATTTCAGGAAACAAATCCGGTACCACATCAATTCCGTAAGAAAAGGCAAGTTCGGGTTCGGTAACATCGTTTTTAATAAAAACATTGTAACCCGAAGATTCGTAAAAAGCAGATTCGATAACAAATCCTTCTTCGGCTTTCCGGGCGCCGATTGTTGTAGAATCCTGCAGTACAAAATAAAGGGTATCGATATCGATGCCTTTAAAATTCCACTTGATTTCTGTGCCATTGGGAACCTGCAAATCGCCGATATTTTCATGCGACCGGTTGGGCAAGCCGGTATATTTTGGCGGAATAACAGTTACATCAAAATGGTTGATACCAGGTTTTGGCAACAATTGCAAAAGATGCGTGTCTGATTTATATTTCAAATCAGTAAAATAAAACTGAACCGGATTGATTACCGATGCCATTTCAAATTCAAACTGCCCGGCAGAAGTATTTTTCATGAGGTAATTGTTTCCCTCGATGTTGATATAAAGTATCTGTGGCAATTGATCTCCAGTAGTTTCAACTTTTATGGTAAACGGATCACCTTTTTGGGCTTTCAAATCGGTGGTTAACAACTGAAATGAAAAAGGAGCAGGTTTTGCAAATTCCTGGTTGTAATGCACAATCCGGTTGGTGGCACTTGTATAAATAGATTTATTGGCTACAAATATGGAAAAAGTAATTAGCAGGCTGAACAGGAAATAGTAAAAAACCAAACGCAGATTTTTAAACTGAACCGCTTCCTTAAAATCAAAAATACTGAGCTCTTCAATTTTCTGATCGATACTGGCAAGCACAATTTCGCTGGAATAGTTGGCATCAGAAATATTAGATAACTCAATAATATTCAGTAACCTATCTTTAATTTCGCTAAAATGCTTCTGAACAAGTTCCGAACTCTTATTAATGTTCATGGGTTTTAAAATTCGCAGCAGTTTTAAAACCGGTACAAATATGAACCGAACGGTTAACAATCCTCCAAAAATAAGAAAGCCAAAAAAGAGTCCTTTTCTGATTTCGGCAGGCAAATAAACAAAGTATTCCACCAGCGAAAAAGCCGTGTAAACCAGCAACATAAGGAAAAAAGTAAGCAATAATCCCTTTACCAGTTTAAACGAATAGTATTTTACACTGAATGAATTAAGTTTATTAACAAGTATGTTGAAATTTTCTGTCATTAAAATCTAATTTATTATATCACAGTTTTTTAAAAAACGCTCGCTATTAACAATTGTTTCGAGAACTGATGAAAAAACAAAAATAATCTTTTAAAATAAAATTTGGTTTCTTCTGATTTTTTATCCGTTAAAATTATTATTGGAAAACAATTAAAAAGTATCGCTTTTTTTCGGACGAGATCTTCACAACTAATGAACCGTTGAAAACCCTGGCTTCTCTTGCCACATAATTGATTCAATAAATGTTGAAAACATATTTAATCTGTTACAAAGCAATAAATTACTATTAAAAACATTGTTTATTATTTGGAAGATAACTTGTGTAATGTATATTTAAAAAAATTAAGAAATAGAAATTAACAACAATGAACAGGCTATAATTATTAGTATTATCTATTACATTTGTTTCAATAATTATATAAATACAGAATCAATTGAAAATACTTTTAGTAGAGGACAACTTATTAAATCAAAAAGTCGTTGGTTTTCATCTAAAGAAAAAAAATTATGAAGTAGTATGTGTAACCAACTGGCGTGATGCCATGGAAAAAGTAAAAAAGGAACCCCTCGATTTAATTTTAATGGACATCATGCTTCCTGAACTGAACGGCTTTGAAATTACGGCGGAAATCCGGAAATGGGAAAAAGAAGAAGGAATAGAAAATGGTATTCCGATTGTTGCGCTCACTGCCAATACGCTGGATAACGACAAAGAAAAATGTTTAAATGCCGGCATGGATGATTATTTGCCAAAACCTTTTTCACCCGAAGAATTATACGAAGTTATTGAACAGCTTTCAGACAACCGGAAATGAGCGAAGACATTGATATACGCGGAAATATTTATCCGGATAGTGACAAGGATCTCGACCGGAAACTGCGTCCACTGGAATTTGAAGATTTCAACGGCCAAAAACAGATTGTTGAGAACCTCAAAATATTTGTAAAAGCAGCTACTTTGCGCGATGAAGCGCTCGATCATGTTTTATTGCATGGTCCGCCGGGGCTGGGAAAAACTACCTTGTCGCATATTATTGCCAATGAGCTGAATGTGGGTATTAAAATTACTTCCGGTCCGGTGCTCGACAAACCCGGCGATCTTGCTGGTCTGCTCACCAATCTCGATGAACGTGATGTATTGTTTATCGACGAAATACACC
Organism: Tangfeifania sp.; assembly: GCA_035269145.1. Classification (GTDB taxonomy): domain Bacteria; phylum Bacteroidota; class Bacteroidia; order Bacteroidales; family Prolixibacteraceae; genus Tangfeifania. The sequence continues at coordinate 6,235 of DATFJO010000167.1, forward strand.
GCTTGTCGCCCATTGTAGAAGAGTACCTTTATTCGGCCATGGAAGATTTCCGCATCGATATCATGATTGACAAAGGACCCAGTGCAAGGTCCGTTCAGCTCGAATTACAACCTTTCACACTCATTGG
>DATFJO010000168.1:0-2271 GCA_035269145.1 Tangfeifania sp.
GACCATGACTTACCGCCTACTCTCCATTGAAAGTGAAACAGATTCAGCAAAACGCAATGCATGTGGTTTATCCACTTCTACCCTCGCCCACTGAACTTTTTCATCTTCCATAATGAGGTCGAGAATTTTTTGAGTGATCACTTCCAGCAATTTGAAACGCCCCTCCTGCACCAGCTTTATTACTTTTTTTGTGATGGTTTTGTAATCGAGAATATCTACCGGCTCGTCGGCTTCCATTGCCTGTTTCGAAATTTCCGTTTCAATTTCAAAATTGATAATTACATCCTGTTTGTTCACCAGCTCATCGGGATTGAATCCGATGTAAGTGCGCAGCAACAGGTCTTTGACTTTTATTCGGGCCATTTATTTCTGATTTAAACGTTTTTACCAAGATTTTCACCTCCGTCGGCAAAAAGAAGCTGCCCCGTGAGGTGTTCATTTTCAAGAATATAATCTACACTTTTCAGAATCGGCACCAGTCCTCCGGGTTTCTTCATCGGAATCCCTTGCGCCAGATTTTCAAGGTAAGATTCATCCTTATCTTCAGGTGGCAGCGTAACTCCCGGTGCAATTGCATTCACCCTGATTTCGGGACTCAGTTCCAGCGCAGCCATTTTTGTCAGCTCCCACAATCCTTTTTTTGAAAGCGAATAGGCTGCAAAATTCGATTTACTGGTGGTAATCCGGGTATCAACAAAGTTGATGATATTTCCGGTTTTGCAATGCTTTGCAAAATCGCGTGTTAAAATAAACGGCGCTTTCAGGTTTACATCCATCTGTCTGTTGAAAAGTGGTGCTTCAGTTTCAGACAGGTAACCCGGGTCGAAAACTGAAGCATTATTAATCAGCAAATCGAATGTTCCGGTTTTTTCAGCAATTTTCGGAATTAATTTTTCAACCTCTGATTCTTCGGCCATATTGGCTTGTATAGTATCAAATTTTTGATTGGGAAATTTTCTGCTCAGTGCTTCTTCTAGTTCCTGTGCTGGTTTTTTGGATGAATTATAATGAATAATCACATTCCATCCTTCCGCTGCCAAATGTTCTGCAATCGCCTTTCCAACACGTTTGGATGCACCGGTTATAAGTGCTGTTTTGTTCATTTATGTCGTTTATTTTTAATTACAAAAACCTACAAAACAAAACACCCTGAAGCAAAATTTGTTTTAATAACAATGCTGAAAAATTAAACAAATTCGGTCAGGTTGTGGCACAGATGCAACCATTAACGGATGAAATGAAATGCGGGGAAAGCAATGACTTTTTTATAGTTATTGATCCTGAAAGTATTTAAAATAACAAGAATAACATTGTATAAATATAAAAACACTATCCAAATCAAATTTATGAATAAACCCGACTGTATAATTCCTGCATTAATTTCATGACTAAAATTCAATTTCATTGTTGCACTTAGAAAAATTAGTCCATATCCCGCAAAAAGTGCTATATTCCATGTTACTTGAAAATTAATGATTCTTTTAGCCACTTCGTTCAGTCCTTTGATTTTATCCTTTCTTGAAATCCATAAAATAAGGGGAACCAGTAAACCAAGTAACGGAAATACAATGAAGGTTAAAACAGAAAGATTTAATGCTGCAAGAAAACCATTATTTTCTTCAGGAGCCCAATCAATTATTTCGTCAGGAGTAATTCCCAATGCCGAAGCAAGTCGTTTAAGTGAATCTCCGCGTGGCTCTGATTCTCCATTTTCAATACGTTGTATCGTTCTTAAACTTAAACCTGAATTTTCCGCCAGCATTTCTTGAGAATAGCCTTTCCGGGTTCTTAGTTCTTTTACTTTTTTTGCCAACTCATTATTTTTCATATTAACATTTTTATAAAAGTTGAAAACAAAAGTAATATCCCCTTCTGTAAACTGATATGACAGGCCTGCGTCATTTTTGCGTCAATTAAGTCATACCCAAATTAGAGTGATCCACACAAAATTCATTTACTACATGAATCAATCAGTCATAGCATGACTTAGAGACTTACTATGACCTGCTCCAGATTATTGATTGGCGTAAGTATTCAATTTACTCAAATATTTTCCGATGATATCGAATTCAAGGTTTACGACGGTTCCTTTCTTAAAAGTATGGAAATTGGTTACCTCCTGCGTAAACGGAATTATGGCCACCTGAAACGAATTATCTTTTGAATTGACTACCGTGAGGCTCACACCATTTACCGAAACTGAACCTTTTTCAACGGTCATGTAACCTTGCTTAGCTTTTTCAACATCAAAGTCGTATTCAAATGTATAGT
>DATFJO010000169.1:0-7252 GCA_035269145.1 Tangfeifania sp.
CTAAAAACAATGAAAGAAGCCATCAATTTTTCTTTGCAAAAAACGGCGGAGGCACAAAAACGCAAAAATCTGCTTCAAATGAAAGGGAAGGTGAAATGGGAAGGAGACCTGGATGAAGTGCGTAAAACCCGATGAAGCGATTTTTATTCGATACCAGCGTATGGATTGATTTCTTTAAATCCCGAAATCCTTCTCCCTGAAACCTACGCTCCCCTGAAAAATTTCTATATTTGCATGTTTTTTTAAATCAGTACCGGAAACAACTAATTTTATGGCAAACAGGTTTCAGGAATACAAGCAGTTAGATCTGTCGCAAATCAATAAAGACGTTTTAAAGCGCTGGGAAGAGGACGATACGTTTCATAAAAGTATCACCACCCGCGAAGGACGCCCGACCTTTGTTTTTTATGAAGGTCCGCCCTCGGCAAATGGGATGCCCGGTATTCATCACGTGATGGCACGCGCCATTAAAGATATTTTCTGCCGCTACAAAACCATGAAAGGTTTCCGAGTTCACCGCAAAGCAGGCTGGGATACCCACGGTTTGCCGGTGGAACTAAGCGTGGAAAAATCGCTCGAAATCACCAAAGACGACATCGGCAAAAAAATTACGGTGGAAGAATACAACGCCGCCTGCCGTAAAGAGGTGATGCGCTATACCCGCGAGTGGGAAGAACTCACCCGCATTATGGGCTACTGGGTGAACATGGACGATCCGTACATTACTTACGACAACCGCTACATTGAAACCGTTTGGTGGCTATTGAAACAGATTTACAATAAAGGATTGATTTATAAGGGTTATACTATTCAGCCCTATTCGCCTGCCGCCGGAACCGGGTTGAGCTCGCACGAACTGAACCAGCCGGGTTGCTACCGCGATGTGAAGGATACAACCGCAGTGGCGCAGTTTAAAGCCATCCGCAACGAGAAATCGGAGTTTTTGTACGAAGGTACCGATTTGGATGTGTTCTTCCTCGCCTGGACCACCACACCGTGGACCCTGCCGTCGAACACAGCACTTGCAGTGGGGCCCAACATCAGGTACGTAAAAGTAAGAACATTCAACCCGTACACCGGAATGCCCGGCATGGTCATTCTGGCCAAAGACCTGCTTCATGTCTATTTCGATGAGGAAATGGAAGGAAAAGGTTTTGATGAATACCAGCCCGGTGATAAAAAGATCCCATACGAAATTCTGACTGAATATGCCGGAACTGAGCTGGCGGGCGTGCAGTACGAACAACTGATTGAGTGGGTAAAACCCAAAGGAAAAGCCTTTGAAGTAATTACCGGCGATTTTGTAACCATCGAAGACGGTACCGGTATTGTGCACATTTCGCCAACATTTGGTGCCGACGATGATCGCGTGGCCAAACAGCACGGAATTTCAGCATTGGTGGTGGAAGATAAAGATGGCAAAATGCAGGCGCTGGTCGATAAAAAAGGCCGGTTTTTTCCGACTCAGAACCTGTCGGAAGCGTTTGTAAAAGAATATGTAAATACCGAAAAATACCACGACTTTGCCGGCCGCCCGGTGAAGAATGCTTACGACGAAAAACTCGACGAGGATGCACCAACAGTCGACATCGATATTTCGGTCATGCTGAAACGCGAAAACAAAGCATTTCGGATTGAAAAACACGTGCACAATTACCCGCACTGCTGGCGCACCGACAAACCGGTGTTATATTACCCGCTCGATTCCTGGTTCATCAAAACCACGGCGGTAAAAGAGCGGATGGTGGAACTGAACAACACCATCAACTGGAAGCCGCAATCAACCGGAACAGGCCGTTTTGGCAATTGGCTTGAAAATCTGGTGGATTGGAACCTGAGTCGTTCGCGTTTCTGGGGCACGCCACTGCCTATCTGGCGCACCGAGGATGGTTCGGAAGAAATTTGCATCGGCTCCACCGAAGAGTTGATGAACGAAATTGACAAAGCAATTGAAGCCGGTTTCATGGAAAAAAATCCCTACGAAGGATTCAAGCCCGGCGACAATTCAAAAGATAATTACGATATCATCGACCTGCACAAACCTTACATCGATAAAGTGGTGCTGGTTTCGCCCTCCGGACAAGAAATGTTCCGTGAACCGGACCTCATTGATGTGTGGTTCGATTCAGGATCGATGCCATATTCACAACACCACTATCCGTTCGAGGCCCCCTCCGGCTCCCCCAAAGGGGGAGTGAAAGCTCCGAACTGGCAAACTGCAAGAGATTCGAGTTATGGTCTTTTGAAAGAGCTGGCAAACAAACAAAAAGAAAATCCTACAGATGCTGAAGTTTTTCTTTGGAAGAATTTAAAGGGAAAACAAGCAGATGGCTATAAATTCAGACGTCAGCATATTATTGACCAGTTTATCGCTGATTTTGTGTGTTTGGAAAAACAATTAATTGTTGAAGTAGATGGCGGTTATCACTCACTTCCTGAGACTAAGATTTCTGATGAGCAACGCACCCAAATTCTTAATGAATTAGGATTTGAAGTAATTCGTTTTTCCAATGAGGAAGTTATCAATGATATAGAAGCAGTTCTCGATAAAATTAGCAGTGTCCTTAACTCCCTTCCCCTTGGGGGAAGGGTTGGGGATGGGGCTTCTAAGGTTGCGAATTTCCCGGCTGACTTCATTGCTGAAGGCGTGGATCAAACCCGTGGCTGGTTTTTCACGCTGCACGCAATCGCAACGATGGTGAGTGATTCGGTGGCGTTCAAAAATATTATTTCCAACGGGCTGGTGCTCGACAAAAAAGGAAACAAAATGTCGAAACGACTGGGCAATGCCGTCGATCCGTTCGACACAATCGAGATGTATGGCTCCGATCCGTTGCGCTGGTACATGATTACCAATGCACAGCCCTGGGACAACCTGAAATTTGATATTGGCGGGGTTGATGAGGTGAAACGGAAATTTTTCGGGACACTTTACAATACCTACAACTTTTTTGCGCTGTACGCCAATGTGGATGGCTTCAATTATTCGGATGAAGAAATTCCTGTAAACGAGCGACCCGAGCTGGATCGCTGGATTATTTCATTGCTGAATTCGCTGATCAAAGAAGTGGGAGACAGTTACGAAAGTTATGAACCCACCCGCGCCGGACGCGCTATTTCGGATTTTGTAACCGAAAACCTGAGCAACTGGTTTGTGCGCCTGAGCCGAAAACGTTACTGGGGCGGCGAATATTCAAAAGATAAAATTTCGGCTTATCAAACGCTCTATTCATGCCTTGAAGCAGTGGCAAAACTAATGGCGCCCATCGCACCGTTTTATGCCGATATGCTTTACAGTGATTTGAACAAAGCAACTCAAAAAGAAGCTGATAAAAGTGTGCACCTGGTTGATTTTCCGTCGTTTGACGAAACACTCATTGACAAAGATATGGAAGAAAAAATGGCAATTGCACAAAAAGCTTCTTCCATGATTCTGGCGTTGCGCCGTAAAGAAAAACTGAAAGTGCGCCAGCCGCTTGCAAAGATAATGGTGCCGGTACTCAATCCGCATTTCAAAGAGCAGTTTGAAGCGGTGAAAGATATCATTCTTACTGAAGTGAATGTGAAAGATGTGGAATTTCTTTCGGATACAACAGGCGTCATCAGGAAAAAAATAAAGCCCAATTTCAAAACGCTCGGGCCGAAATACGGTAAGCAGATGAAGCAAATTTCTGCTGCCATCGGACAATTTAGCCAGGCCGGTATTTCGGAACTGGAACAAAACGGCGAAAAGGAAATTCAGGTGGGCGATACCAACATCGTTCTGACCACAAATGATGTGGAAATTCAAACGGAAGACATTCCGGGATGGACTGTTGCAACTGAAGGCCAGATGACCATTGCACTCGACATTCACCTTACTGAAGAACTGAAAGAGGAAGGAATTGCACGGGAATTTATCAACAAAATTCAAAATCTCAGAAAAGACAGTGGCTTTGAGGTGACCGATCGGATAAGTCTCAGTATATTAAAGCACAGCGCGATTAATAGTGCCGTATTAAATTATAAAGATTATATTTGCGCGCAAACTTTGGCAAACGATCTTCAACTGGTCGATGAACTGGATGAAGCTTCTGCAACCGAAGTGGAAATTGACAAAGACGTTATTACCCGGATTGCAGTAAAAAATCTTAACCGGTAATATGTTGTGCGACCTAATTTTGGTAATAAAATTTTATTATTTTAGGGCAATTTTGCCGGAAGGCAAAAAGTTTTTTACAAGGGGGTTGAGAAAGACACAATCTTTAATTTGAGAGAGGATTTTTGAATCCCGGGAATTTATGAACTAATTTAAACCCTTATGTTATGGGAGAAAAGACCAGATATTCAGATCAGGAGTTGATGGAGTTTAAACAAATCATACTTGGTAAGCTGGAAAAAGCACAGGAAGATTATGAAATGTACCGAAATTCCATTACACATGGCGACGGAAACGATACACAGGATACTTCGCCAACATTTAAAGTTCTCGAAGAGGGAGCAGCTACACTTTCGAAAGAAGAAGCCGGCAAGCTGGCTCAGCGGCAGTTGAAATTTATTCAGCACCTGCAGGCTGCACTGGTGCGCATCGAGAACAAAACCTACGGTATTTGCCGCGAAACAGGCAAGTTAATTGCAAAGGAAAGATTACGTGCCGTGCCGCATGCTACGCTTAGCATAGAGGCAAAAAACAGTATGGGATAATTTATTCAGGAAAAATGTTTTAAGTTCCCGGATTTTTCAATTAACCGAAAATATCCGGGATGTTTTTTATTAGAAAAAAATGAAAAATCGTCAGGTAAATTTGCTGGGAATCGTTTTTTTAATTCTGCTTGCCGACCAGATTTTGAAAATCTGGGTGAAAACCAATTTTGCGCTGGGAGATGAAATTGTCATTTTTAAAGATTGGTTTATCCTGCATTTTGTGGAGAATAACGGAATGGCATTCGGATTTGAATTTGCCGGCGAATACGGGAAAATGTTTCTTAGCATTTTCAGGATTATCGCTGTGATTGCCATTGGCTGGTATTTGTTTAAGCTGGCAAAAAACCGGGAGTTGCCGTTTGGTTTCCTGGCGAGCATTGCACTTATTTTTGCGGGTGCCATTGGAAACATCATCGATAGCTTGTTTTATGGAATGATATTCAATCACAGCTACGGACAAATTGCCGATATTTTTCCTGAAGGGGGCGGTTATGAGACTTTTTTGCACGGCCGGGTAGTCGATATGTTTTATTTTCCAATTATCCAGGGACAGTATCCGGATTGGTTTCCAATCAGGGGAGGTTCCGATTTTATCTTTTTCAGGCCGGTTTTTAACATTGCCGACTCATCGATAACAGTAGGCATCTTTTCCATTTTACTTTTTTACCGTAGGCAGTTTAATAATATAGATGATTCAGACAAAGAACAGTCTGACGAAGAAATGAAAACGGAATCTGAATCTGCTGAAAAAACAAATGATGAATAATCAGTATTGATGCCTTTTCATTTCCCACTTTTCCTGCATTTTATTTTACTTTTGTATTGCTGACAAAATAAAGTTATGGAAAATCAACTAATTATTTACAATACATTGTCGCGTAAAAAGGAACATTTTAAACCACTTGTTGAAGGGAAAGTAGGTTTATATGTTTGCGGGCCAACTGTTTACAGCGACTCACACTTGGGGCATGCCCGCCCCAACATCACTTTCGATTTACTTTACAGGTACCTGATGCATTTGGGGTACAAAGTACGCTATGTACGTAATATTACTGATGTAGGTCACCTTGAAAATGAAGCCGACGAAACAGGCGAAGATAAAATTTCGAAGAAAGCCCGGCTCGAGCAGCTCGAACCCATGGAGGTGGTACAACACTACATGAACACGTTTCACGGAAACATGATTCAGTTGAATGTTTTGCCGCCCAACATCGAACCCCGGGCATCGGGCCATATCATTGAACAGCAGCAGATGATTGATTCTATTCTGGAAAAAGGTTTTGCCTATGAAGTAAACGGGTCGGTTTATTTCGATGTGGAGAAATACAACGAAAATTACAACTACGGTAAGTTATCAGGCCGCAATCTCGATGATATAAAAACCAATACCCGGCAGTTGGAAGGTCAGAGTGAAAAGAAAAATTCGTTCGATTTTGCGCTTTGGAAAAAAGCGACTCCGGATCATATCATGCGGTGGCCATCGAAGTGGAGCGATGGTTTTCCAGGGTGGCACCTCGAGTGTTCGGTGATGAGCACTAAATACCTCGGCGAAGTTTTCGATATTCACGGAGGTGGAATGGATTTAACTTTTCCGCATCACGAGTGCGAAATTGCACAGTCGACTGCCAGCCAGGGAAAAGAATCGGTGCGTTACTGGATGCATAATAACATGATTACCATCAACGGTCAGAAAATGGCTCGGTCGCTGGGCAATTTTATTACACTTAAAGAACTTTTCACCAGCAGCCACGAGTTGCTTAAAAAGGCATACTCACCCATGACCATCCGGTTTTTTATTTTGCAGGCCCATTACCGCAGCACCATCGATTTTTCGAATGAGGCGTTGCAGGCTTCCGAAAAAGGATTGGAAAGACTGATGACTGCAGTGGAAGTGCTTGAATCGCTTACTTCCTCGGCTGAATCAACGGTTGACGTTGCCTCCCTAAAAGAAAAATGCTACGCTGCACTCAACGACGATTTGAACAGCCCCATTGCCATTGCCCATCTTTTTGATGGCGTGCGGATGATTAATTCTGTTAAAGCCGGGAAAGACACCATCAACTCTGCCGATTTGCATGAATTGAAGACGTTTTTCAATACCATGGTTTTTGATATTCTCGGTTTGAAAAACGAAGAAGCTACCGGTTCGGAAGATAACGAAGTATTGAGAGGTGCTGTTGATTTGCTGCTGAATTTAAGGTTAGAGGCCAAGAAAAACAAGGATTGGAGCACTGCCGACAAAATAAGGAATGAGTTAACCGCACTCGGCATAGAAGTGAAAGACACCAAAGATGGGTTTGAGTGGAAACTAAGCCCCTCCTAACCTCCCCAATGGGGGAGGGATAGAGAAGGTCAGCGCAAGTAGAAGCCATGAATGTTGGTTAAGTAATAGATTAGATTGATAACAAAACATATATAAATATTAACGAATTTAAATCCCCCTTTGGGGGAGATAGGGGGCTACATGTTTTCAGGAATAGTTGAAGAATTTGGAGCGGTTTTAAAAATAGAAAAAGAGCAGGAAAATGTGCATTTTACGTTCACCTGCTCGTTTGCCGATGAATTAAAA
>DATFJO010000170.1:0-3262 GCA_035269145.1 Tangfeifania sp.
ATTCATGTCCCCAACCCGGGACACATTATTTACCTAAATTTTTATTGTTATGAATAAGACGCAGACGAATCACATGCGGATGTTCCTGAACACACAGGAAACGTTGGATGCCAACACCGCTAAGTGGAACCAGGTTCCCATCCTGTTAAGTGTAAAAAACAATTTCGATGAGCTGATTCAGCGCATTGAAGAGACCAACGAGAAAACGGTGCCGAAAAGCGAGGCTGTAACTGCCAACAAGGGCAAAGTGCTCGAAGGACTGGTGCAAAAAGTGGTGTCGCTGTCGGGCATTTTGCAGGCGTATGGCGCCATTACCGGCAACAATGTGCTGGCCGACAAAGTAAAAGTTACGCGGACTGATATAATCCAGGCACGCGAAACCGATGTGGAAGCGCTGGTGACACCGGTTACCGACCATGCGCGAAAAGAGCTGGAGAATCTGGCCGATTACGGTGTTAACGAGGATTCCATTACCGAAACGGAAACCTCAATCGACCAGTACAAGTCGTTGATTGGCCAGCCGCGCACCATTCGCAACCAGGCTTTTGCGGCCAAAACAATGCTCCAGGAATTGATGGACACCACCAACGACCTGCTTAACAACCGGCTCGATAAACTGATGCTGCAGTTTAGGTATACCCATCCGGAGTTTTACGACGAGTACCTGCGGGCACGCACAATTGTGGATTGATCCACCGTTTTGCCTGTAAGCGGAGAGAAATAATCCACGGGGCACAGCCATTTGCGCCCCGTGGTTCCAAAAACCGGGACAACGGAAAGCGAAAAGTCCCCGGCGACTCAACGATTTTACTTCGCGGACAGCGAAAACTACCCGCGAAGTAACGGAAACTACCCGGGAGACAGCTAAAACTACTACCGGGGCAGCAAAAACAACCCGGCGACTGACGGGAAGTCAGTCCGAGCTGACAGGAAGTCAGTGGCGAAGCGCTAAAACAACTCGCCGTGCAGCTAAAACTACTCGCGACGCAGCGAAAAGCACTCCACCGTCAGCAAAAACTACTCCGGGAGGAGCGAAAACCACTCAGAGGATAAAATGATGAAAAGGGTAATTCCCTGAAAACCCGTCGCACCATTGTTTTTTAACAAAAGTTTGGTAGTTTTAAACACTGAATTAAACCAATAACATTTGAACTCGCGGCCGAACATAACGCTGAAAAAAGGTTATCACCGAAATCGGAACATCGTCAGGATAGAGTTTCCGTACGACCAAAAAGTAATTGATTTACAAATGCTGGCGCAGATTTGCAATCTGTGCTGCAAAAGCGCGGATTACAAATCCGCGCTAGCGAGGCTAATGAATTTTCACAAAAGATTATTACTTTTAAACACTGAATTAAACCAATAACATTTGAACACCCGGTCCAACATAACGCTGAAAAAAGGATTCCATCGAAATCAGAACATCGTCAGGATTGAATTTCCGTACGATCAAAAAGTAATTGATTTACAAATGCTGGCGCAGATTTGCAATCTGTGCCCCGTATGCAAAAGCACGGATTACAAATCCGCGCTAGCGATGTGCTGGTATATGCCCGAAGAGGATTTTAACCTCGGGCGGTTTTTTACTGCATTTAAACCGGTTGCGTGGATTGATTATTCCGGGCTGAAAAATAATTCAGAAAATTCTGAACATGTGAAATACCCCGAAACCAAAAGAATGAATCGGAATAAAAATATCAGGCTGCCCAAAGGTTATTTGGAAAAATTGGAGCAAGAACGATACGGCGAAAATACGATTAAAATTTACACCCATTATTTTAAAGATTTTGTAGCTGAATTTTTGAACAGGGAATTGCCGGACATTACAAAAGAAGAAATAAACGAATATATCTTACGACTGATAAAAGAAAAGGATATTTCACCATCGCAACAAAACCAAAGGATTAACTCGATCAAATTTTATTACGAAAAAGTACTGGGAAGAATAAATGATTATTATGATATTGGCAGACCGCGAAAAGAACGAAAGCTTCCTGACGTACTGAGTAAGGAAGAAATCAGGAGGATGATTGAAGCAACAGGCAATATCAAACACAAATTTTTAATAGCATTAATTTATTCGTGCGGATTAAGAAGAAGTGAAGCCAGGCAGTTGAAAACAGAAGATATTGATACGGGCCGAATGCTGGTTAAAGTAAAAGGGGCAAAAGGAAAAAAGGACCGCTATGTTCAGCTGGCAAAAAGCACATTAACGCATTACAATAACTACCTGAAAGAAAATCCTGTTAAAAAATGGGTGTTTGAAGGCAGGGGTGGAAATCAGTACAGTGCAGAAAGTATATACAATGTAATTAAAGACAAGGCGTTAGCAGCCGGCATAAAAAAAAGGGTATATCCGCATATACTGCGGCACAGTTTTGCCACACACTGTTTGGAACAAGGAATAGACTTACGGTATATACAGGAATGGCTGGGACACGAGAGTTCAAAAACGACTGAAATATATACACATGTATCGAAACTGGATTTTGACAAATTCAGCAATCCGTTGGATGAAATGTTTGCGGATTCGGGCTAACAAAAAACTAATGATTTTTTCCAAATAATGGGAATATATGTAGTTTTACATAGTCGATATATAAGTAATAAATATAGCACAACGTTATGCACAAGCTTAAAAACGCAACCATTATGAACAAAATATCATCATACTTAAAGTAAATAAAACTTAAAAAACCAAGACATGAAAAATCTTTTTTTAGTGGGTCTTTTATTGATTATTGCAATAAGCTGCGACAAGGAAACTATTAAAAAACCACCGATTGATGGTATTTGGGTTGAAACAATTTATAAGTCAGACACATTGGTTTTCGATAGTGGTTCTGAACTTTTTAATTTAAATCGGGGTGGAGAAAATTTAACATTACAAGCTCGTTCCAGACCTTATGCTTATGAGTTGGGAAAAGATAGTATTTCTGTAAGTTGGCTTTTTTCAAGTGCCACTTTTGGTAGTTTAAAATACTATTTTGACTTAAACGAAGAAAAAGAACAAATGAAAATTGGAAACTTCTATGTTGACAGTTTGGGTGTAAATGAAATACTAATTTTTTCAAGAATAAATTGAAAAGACAGAATATAATTAACCAATTGAAAAATAATAAAAGCCAGTGCATAACAAATTGCAAATTGCATTGCGGGTGCAGTGGTGTGCGTTGTCTTTGTTCCTTTCTTGACCGTCTTCGTCCTGCGGACGCTGACGCTCTGCGAAATCCGCAACGACAACTTGCAAGTGACCGTTACC
>DATFJO010000171.1:0-10222 GCA_035269145.1 Tangfeifania sp.
AAGCTCGGTTCAGAAGTACAATTTATTTTTATGGCCAACCAGGTGGAATATTTCGATTCGGTAAAACCACAGTTGTATCTGCATTTTGAAGAATATGAATATTCAGGAAAAACCCTGGATGAAATAGCCAAAGATTACAATTTGTTTTACGAACAATGTTTCAATAAAAATCTAACGTTAAAAAACCTTTGACTTACATCGCGTATGCAATAGTATTTTTTTTTGTTTTGCGCTTTCTAATAGCCGCAACCAACCTTATTTTTTCGCCGGTTCTGAAAAAACGTGACTATGCTGAAAATCCACTGGTTTCGGTTTTAATACCCGCCCGGGATGAAGAAGAAAACATCCCGAATATTCTCGGAGATTTAGAGAAACAGTCGTACAAAAACATCGAAGTGATTGTTTTTAACGATCAATCAACCGACGCCACTGCAGAAATGGTGCTGCGCTTTTCAAAGGCCGACAAACGGTTTCGTCTAATTAATTCCGTGGGACTACCTCCCGGCTGGCTCGGTAAAAACAATGCCTGCCACCAACTGGCGCTGCAGGCAAAAGGCGATTATCTTCTGTTTCTGGATGCCGATGTCAGCGTGAAATCCGGTATTATTGAAAGCGCGTTGGTACAGTTGCGAAAACACAATCTGAAGCTGCTCACTATCTTCCCAAAACAAATCATGAAAACCACAGGTGAAAAAATAGTTGTTCCGCTAATGAACAGCATTTTACTTTCGCTGTTGCCGCTGATTCTCACCCGGATGAGTTCACGTTCGTCGCTCGCAGCCGGAAACGGACAATTCATGTTTTTTGAAAAAGAGACCTATTTTGAGATACTTCCTCACGAAAAAGTTAAACAAAATCCGGTGGAAGACATTTTAATTGCCCGTTTGTATAAAAAGAGGGGTTTAAAAATGCAATGCATGACAGGCAACGAAACCATCAGTTGCCGCATGTATCAAGGCTTAGGAGAAGCAATTGATGGATTTACAAGAAGCCTTCCTCACTTTTTCGGAGGCAGTCATTTCGCCGCATTTTTGTATTGGCTAATCACCACATTTGGTATTTTTATTGTCGCTTTTTATCTGCCTTTTGTTTATATAATTTTTACCATACTTCTTATAATCTTCATAAAAACAGCAACTTCAGTATCAAGCCGCCAACCGGTAATTCAAAATATGATTTGGGGCATCGTTCAACAACTTTTTATGGGAGTTATTGTTATTGAGTCGTACCGAAATAAACGTTTTAAAAAAAGCCAATGGAAAGGAAGAAACATCGATTAATGATTCTTTTAATCAGCCTGAGCACATCTGTTTTCGCTCAAACTGATTATCAAAAAAGCATTTACGAAGCGTTTATTTCAGGTGAAATGGAGGGCTGGAAAACAGCGATTGACAAAATGGAAAATATAAAGCCTGAAAACAAAAATTTCTTGCCGGAGCTCATAAATTATGAATACGGATACATTGGCTGGTGCCTTGGAAACGATAAAAAAAAGCAAGCCAAAGATTATCTTGAATTGATGGAAGAAAACCTGGAAACATTAAAAAATAACAAAGGTGCCAATGCCCTCTATCATTCATATATGGCGGCGGCTATTGGCTTTAAAATCGGGTTAAGCAACTGGCGCGCTCCTTTTTTGGGGCCTAAAAGTATGGGACATGCTGAAAAAGCAATGGAAAACGACAGCCTGAACTTTCAGGCCAACACAGAAATGGGAAATATCTGGAACCACATGCCGGCAGTGTTTGGCGGCTCCACTGAAAAAGCCCTGAAATATTACGGAAAAGCGATAAGCATCTATGAAAGTTCAGCAGATAAATTGACGCACAAAAAGTGGTTGTACCTGAATATAATTGCCATTTCGGGTCAACTTGAATTTGAACAGAAAAATTACGGGAAAGCATTGCAATTGTACAAAAAAGCTCTTAATATTGAACCAGAGTTTATATGGGTGAAAAATGAATTGCTGCCTGAACTAAATAAGGAGATAAATTGAGAAATGGGGAAAAAAGTTTTAATAGTAGGAACAGGTCTTGCCGGACTGGCTGCCGCACTTCGTTTGTCGCGAAGAGGTTACGAAGTGGAGTTGGTTGAAAAAAACGAAAAGGCCGGTGGCCGGTTAAATCAGCTAAAAAAGGATGGTTTTACATTTGATGTAGGTCCCAGTTTCTTTAGCATGTCTTATGAATTTGACGAATTTGTGAAAGATGCTGAAATTGAAATGCCTTTCAAGTTTGTGGAACTCGACCCGCTTTATTCGGTCAATTTTTTATCGACCGGCAAAACCTACAACATTTACAAAGACTTGTCGAAGCTGGCCGAAGAATTTAAGGATGTGGAACCCAATCTCGAGGAAAAAATAAAAAAGTACCTCGATACCGGCGGAAAACTTTTTGACGGCACGGTTGATTTGGTTGTCCGAAAAAATTACGACTCCCTGCTGCACTATTTTTTCACCCTGATGAAAGCTCCGCCATCGCTGATGCCCGTTCTGTTTCGCAGTTTCTGGCAGCAGGTTTCAAAATACTTTTCATCAGAAGAGGTAAGGCAAATACTCTCGCTGGTGGCCTTTTTTGTGGGGCGCACCCCGTTTGACACACCGGCGATTTACTCACTGCTTTCGTACACTGAATTTGTACACAACGGCTACTTTAATGTGGAAGGCGGCATGTATAAAATAGTGGAAGGCTTGGTGCGTGAAATTGAAAAACAGGACATAAAAATCCATTACAACACCGAAATTACCGGTTACCACGAAACAAATGGCAAACTTGAATACCTGACAGATTCTGAAGGCAAAAAATGGAATGCTGATATTTTTCTCATCAACGCCGATGCAGCCTGGTTCAGAGGAAAAATACTAAACCGCCCCGAATTTTCGGAAGAGAAACTCGACAAAATGAAGTGGACCATGGGAACGCTCACTTTCTATCTGGGCATCAATCAAAAAATCCCCGGAGTTCAGCACCACAACTATTACCTTGGCAGTAATTTCAGGGAATATGCCAACAAAATTTTTACGAACCCCGATTCATTTGAAAAACCCTATTATTATGTGAATGTGCTCTCACACTCCAATGCCGATTGTGCTCCCGAAGGATGCGAAAGCCTCTTTTTTGTTTGCCCGGTGCCCGACTTGCGTTTCAAAACCAATTGGGACGATCGTGAAGAAATTGTAAACAGCATTATCAACGATTTCAGCAAACGGGTTGGAATCGATGTTCAGAAAAAAATTGTTTCGAAAACCATTTACACGCCCGAGGAGTGGCGCGACCAGTTTAACCTGCACAAAGGCAGCGCGCTCGGACTGGCGCACGACATGAATCAGATTGGCGGCTTCCGGCCAAAAAATTACGACGAAAAATACAAGAATGTTTTCTACGCAGGGGCTTCCACGGTTCCTGGTACCGGATTGCCGATGGTAGTTATCTCCTCAAAACTTGCAGTTGAACGAATTGAGAAGTACGATGATTGAACTTTACGACAGAAATGCTTTTGAATGCAGTAAGGTGACTGCCCAAAATTACAGCACCTCGTTTTCGTTTGGAATCCGGCTGTTTCACGAAAAATACCGCCCGGCCATTTATGCCATATACGGTTATGTGCGTTTTGCCGATGAAATTGTGGATACATTTCATGAGCAGAAACAGAAGCAACTCATAAAAAAATTCAGAAAAAGAACTTACCAGGCCATTGAAAACGGATTCAGCTCAAATCCGATTCTTCACAGTTTTCAGAAAGTGGTAAACGAAAACTGCATCGATTTCCAGTTTATCGAGGCTTTTCTGGACAGCATGGAAATGGATCTCACCAACAATGAATATTCCAGGGAAGAATTGCAAAAATACATTTACGGTTCTGCCGAAGTGGTGGGGCTGATGTGTTTGCGTGTTTTTTACCAGCACCGACATAAAGAATTCGACGAGCTGGTTCATCCGGCCCGGAAGCTGGGCGAAGCATTTCAAAAAGTCAATTTCCTGCGCGATATCAGGGCCGATTATATGGGGCGCGGGCGAGTTTATTTCCCGGATATCGATATCGAGAATTTTACGGAAGAACAAAAAAGAAAAGTCGAGAAGGAAATTGCGGCTGATTTCGCAGAGGCAAAAGTTGGTGTAAAAAAATTGCATAAAGATGTGCAAATGGGCGTGTATATGGCTTATATTTACTACTTAGAATTGCTAAAGCGAATTCGCAGGACCACACCCGAAAACATTATGAATAAACGCTATCGGGTTTCGAATTTCAAAAAACTGATGCTGTTTATATCTTCGTGGATTCGTTTTAAGCTGGGAAAAATTTAACAGTGAAAGACAGAATAAAAAACGTAAGATGAAACATCTATTATTTGGAATCCTTATCCTATTTCTCTCCATTGCAGAAAACACTGCACAAACTCAGAAAGCAGTAACCGTGAGGGTTTTAACCTTTAACATTTTGCATGGCGCCACTACTAAAGGAGATTTCGATCTCGATAAAATTGCGGAGGTCATAAATAATGTCAATCCTGATTTTGTAGCCTTGCAGGAAGTGGATTTCAAAACCAACCGGGCCAGAAATTATGATTTGGCAACCGAACTCGGTTTGCGTACCAAAATGGCCCCGCTTTTTGGAAAAGCGATGGATTTTGACGGCGGCGGTTACGGAGAAGGAGTCCTTTCGAAATACCCGATCATTGCCAGCCGGAATGTTCCACTGCCCCACTCTCCGGGCAACGAACCACGGGCTGCATTGGAAATAACAGTTGAACTACCCTCCGGAGATACAATCCGGTTTATTGGCACCCACCTCGAACATCAGCAGGAAAGCCCGGATCGCCTTTACCAGGCTCAAAAAATCAACGATGCATTTTTGGGAAATCAATTTCCCACCATTCTGGCAGGCGATTTAAACGATACACCAAAAAGCAAACCCATTGCACTTTTAAAAAGATACTGGGAAGATGTGTCCGGTGAAAATCAGGAACCGACGTATCCTTCGGAAAATCCGCAAAAAAAAATAGATTACATTTTTTACCGGCCGACAGGTTTGTGGAAAACGCTGGAAACCAAAGTTATTTGCGATACAATTGCGTCTGACCATTGTGCTGTTTTTTCGGTTCTGCAACTGGTTCAGTAGCTGTTTTTAGTACCAAAGCATAAAAAACTGTAAATTCAAAATTAAAACACTGCTTTGCAACAGGCCCTGAAAACCTCCGTATAAAAAAAAATCACGATCTTTAGGACTTTATAATCAAGGTAGAGTTGAATTTTTCACTTAAGATGAAAAATTTTTCACTGTTGAAAAGAAACACAAAATGAAGAAAGTACTGATACTTGGGGCGGGAATGGTGGCAAAGCCTCTTGCCGAATATTTGCTGAAAAACAATATTGATGTAACAATGGCCAGCCGCACCAAATCAAAAGCGGAAGCAATTATTTCAGGATACGAAAACGGAACTGCCCTCGAATGGCAGACTGATGATTTGGGTACGCTGGACAACCTGATTTCCGGCCATGACTTAATTGTCAGCCTGTTGCCATACGAACATCACGTAAGGGTTGCCAGCTTTTGCATACGGTACAGCAAAAATATGGTCACCACTTCCTACGTTTCAAAAGAAATGCAGGAACTCGATGAAGAGGCAAAAAACGCAGGTATTCTTTTGTTGAATGAAATTGGAGTAGACCCGGGATTCGATCACATGACAGCCATGCGCATCATCGACAAAGTGCATGAATCTGATGGAAAAGTAAAAGAATTCTACTCACTATGCGGTGCCCTTCCCGCACCTGAAGAAGTCGACAATCCGCTGGGCTATAAATTTTCATGGTCGCCCCGCGGCGTGCTCAAAGCAAGCAAAAACGGAGCTACTTACAGCAAAAACGGGCAAATAGTTGAAATCCCCACCGAAGACCTTTTCAAAAACCCGCTTAAAATTGATGTTCAGGAAGTGGGGAAACTGGAAGTTTATCCCAACCGCGATTCATTAATTTACGCCGACCTTTACAACCTTCAGGAAGCCGAAACAATTTTCAGAGGCACCTTCCGCTACCCGCACTGGTGCGAAACCCTCGATGTGATAAAAAAACTGGGGCTGCTTTCTTATGAGAAACAGAACTTTGAAAATAAAAGCTACAAACAGGTTATAGCCGAAAAAATCGGGGTTTATCCTAAAAATGTGAAGGAAAAAATTGCAGAAAAAATGAATATCGAGCTGAATCATCCGGCCATTATTTCGCTCGACTGGCTGGGTTATTTCGATAATGAACTCATAAAAATACCGGAAGGCTCCACGTTCGACCTGACAGCAGAACTGATGATGCAAAAAATGATGCTTCCCAAAAATGGCAAAGATATGGTTGTTATGCTGCACTCGTTTCTAATTGAAAAAATAAACGGTGAAAAAGTAGTTATTAAATCGCGAATGGTCGATTTTGCAACCCCGCATGACACCTCGATTTCGAGAACTGTAGCGCTTCCTGCCGCCATTGCTGTTAAACTGATCCTCGGAAATAAAATAGATGCAAAAGGGGTGCGGATTCCGATAGATAAGGCAATATACGAACCGGTGCTGAAAGAGCTCGCGGAACTCGGAATTTCGATGAAGGAAGAGTGGAATTTGCAGGAGTCGGAAAAACTGAATTAGATGGAAGCAAAAAGAATTTATATTTTCCTGATCCTGGTGGTGCTGGTGCTAATCCTGATTTATGCCCAGACCATCATAATTCCGTTTATTCTGGCTGTTCTGTTTCTTTTTTTGATACGGGTAATTCGCAACATCTTATCAAAAGTAAAATTTGTGGGGCGGTTGCCAAAATGGAGCCTCACACTCATTTCGTCGGCACTGCTTTTGGTTTTTCTTGTGTTTACAGTTGAAATGATCAGCCAAAACATTCAGCAACTTTCAGTCACACTTCCCATATACGAAGCCAACCTGAACAAAATAACCCAAAAAATAAATACCCAGTTTGACATCGATATTTCAAACATGGTAAGTGACTTTGCGCAGGATTTAAATTTTAGAGGCATACTTAGCCGAATTTTCTCTACACTCACCGGACTTTTCGGCGATGCATTTATGGTTTTCCTCTATCTTATTTTTTTATTAATTGAAGAACCAATTTTCTCCCGAAAAATAAAGGCCATGTATCCTGATCAGAAAAAATACAGCCGGATAAACGGCCTGGTTCAAAAAATCGATAAATCAATAAGCAATTACATTGCACTAAAAACGCTGGTAAGTTTGCTTACGGGCTTTTTAAGCTACTTTGTTCTGCTGATAATCGGGGTTGATGCTCCACTTTTCTGGGCATTTCTGATTTTTGTGCTCAACTATATTCCTTCCATCGGCTCACTCATTGCTACAATTTTCCCCACCATTTTTGCCCTGTTTCAGTTTGGCGATTTTACGCCCGCCATTTTGGTGCTCACAATTGTTGGTGCCATCCAATTGGTTGTTGGAAACCTGGTAGAACCAAGGTTAATGGGAAATTCACTGAACATCAGCCCGCTTGTTGTATTTCTTACGCTTGCATTGTGGGGTGTAATGTGGGGAATTACAGGAATGTTACTGAGTGTTCCCATTACGGTAATTCTCATAATTATCATGTCAGAATTTCCCGACACACGCCCCATTGCAGTTTTGTTAAGCCGGCGGGGAGAAATTAACACACGCCAGAAAGATAAAAGCTAATTTACACCGAATATATCGATAACAAAATAAAGAAACGCAAACAATACAATCAGGAATACAACAAATGCAAAAAGCATCATCATCTGCCTGATTTGTTTGTTATTCCTTTTCAGTGTCTTATACTTTGAAATCTTCTGGATACGGTCAATTACCTTATCAAGAGTAATTTTGTCTTTGATGATGTAGTCGTAAGCTCCGTACTTAATGGTATTTACGGCAACTTCCATGCTCTCGTTGTTGGTAAGAAAAACAAATTCAGACCCTGGCCTCAGCTCTTTTACCATCTTAAGCACCTCGAGCCCGTTCATGTTTTCCAGAAAATAATCCTGAATAACAACCTCGGGAGCTGCTCCTTTTTTTATCGCCTCAACACATTCTTCACCCGAAAAAAAGGATTTTACATTGCTGTATCCCTGCTTGCCTAAATACTCTGTAAGCAGTTTGTTATAAACCTGGTTGTCTTCTACAATAAAAATAAGCTGGTTCTTTTTTAACGCCATGATTTTAACAATTAGGTTTGATTTACAATTTTTAAAAATAAATCTTTTTTGCCTCATAAAAAAGTATTCACTTTTAACTTCTTCTGTTTTAAAATCCGGGAATCATCTTTTTAACGCAGGAAACCATTAATTTTGGCAAAAGAAGTATTAAAGATCACTAAATTTTATCGGCATGAAATTTCTGCTTACAGTACTTATAATTTGCATGTTTCCGTTTCTAACCATTGCACAGCAACCGGAGGTGGCAACTTACATTTTAAAAGAAAATATATTCTACCGCCAACCGGACGACAAGCAAAACGAATATATAGCCGAAAGATGTCTGCTGGATATTTATTACCCGGCAACAGCAGAAAATTATCCCACAGTTGTTTGGTTTCACGGTGGAGGAATAACCAGTGGCAATAAATACATTCCTGAAACACTCAAAAAGAAGGGCATTGCCGTAGTTGCTGTAAATTACCGGCTAAGCCCAAAAGTAAACTGCCCAGCTTACATTGAAGATGCTGCTGCGGCGGTAGCCTGGACTTTTAAAAACATTACGGAGTTTGGCGGTAACCCGGAAAGAATAGTCGTCTCCGGTCATTCGGCAGGTGGTTACCTTACAAGCATGATTGGATTGGATAAAAAATGGCTGAAAAAATTCGATGTTGATGCTGATAAAATTTCACTGCTTGTGCCGTTTAGCGGCCATACTATTACACATATGACAATTCGCCGGGAGCAAGGAATTTCAGACACACAACCTGTGGTCGATAAGTTTGCTCCTCTTTTTCATGTGCGCAGCGATGCTCCTCCGCTTGTTCTGATTACCGGCGATCGCGAACTGGAAATGCTTGGCCGGTATGAAGAAAACGCTTACATGTGGCGAATGATGAAAGTTGCAGGCCATACTTCTACCGAGCTCTACGAACTCGATGGGTTCAATCATGGCGAAATGGTGTCACCGGCACTCGATTTATTACTGAAAAAACTTGAAATGCTGTTTAAATCAGAATAAAAAAAGCAGGCAGATTTGGCAACCTGCCCGCTTTCCATCTAACTAAACCAACAAAAAATGAACAAATGCTAATCTACCCATTCTCTGACAGAATTTTTAAATTTTTCCCGGTTCTACTGTTTCAATATTTTTGACTTCTGTCCTGTCATTTTAAGTAAATATTACCATTAAAATATAGTGCCAAAAAAACTGCAAAATAAAAAATATCACAGAAGGCTGGCTGACAGTGCAGAACCTGCAGCAATAAACAAAAACGGATTTTCAAAAAAAAAAATTATCATGCAGAATATTGTAGAGTTAAATACTCATTATGGGGAATTGGTCTACAATTTCAACAAAACTGTTAAAGCAATAATTCATGTTTATTAAAGAAGAACGGTTGCTAAAAATCCATGCAGAAAAAAAAATGAAAATTACTTGCTAAGTTCAGAATATCAACCGTTACAAAAAAATTGGATGAATGATTCATCAAATGAACTTAACCCATAAAACTGAACTGGGTTACCCGCTACCTGATCAATAAAGCTATAGTCTGGCACAGTTTTGTCTTTAACCTCTGTGTAAATCAAAATAAAATTTATCATGAAGATTGCAGGAACAGTACTATCAATTTTAGGAATTATTGGTGCAGTTTATTTTGGAATTCAGGCAGCAAGAGAATCGGAAAGCTTTAATGTGCTGGGAGCCGAAGTTGCCGTTAGCACAGCCAACTGGACACCCGTAATTATAAGTGGAGTAGTTTTAGTAATCGGAATTATATTGTTGATTATTCCGAGAAAATAAGCTTTTTACATTTTTATGGATTCGAAAGCTTTTGATACAATCAGGAAATATTTGAGTGGCTTACAAATTAATTATTTGCACGAACAGTGTGTATTTTCTTCACACAACACCCCGCTTTTTTACACACAGTGCACAAATACAGCCAAACAAATTCAACTGAATAACAACCACTTAAATTCCGATTGAATATTTTGGCACAAAATTATCTGTTTTAAAAACAGAACAAATTGTTTAACTACAAAAATAAAAAGTTATGAATGAATT
>DATFJO010000172.1:0-2855 GCA_035269145.1 Tangfeifania sp.
TGCAAACAATATCGGACATGGTTTTCAGTGCGGCGGTGGCGTTTACGTAAGTAATTACTTTGTGGTTGGGATATTTGGCAACAAATTCTGCAAATTTATCGGCCGGTGCCGATTCAGCAAGCGAGCAGCCAGCCTTCAAATCGGGCAGAATTACTTTTTTGTGCGGATTGATAATTTTCGCGGTTTCGGCCATAAAATGCACGCCCACAAAAACAATCATTTCAGCATCGGTATTTGCCGCTGCCTGCGCCAAACCAAGGCTGTCGCCCACATAATCGGCTATATCCTGAAGTTCACCCTCCACATAAAAATGGCTGAGAATGACTGCATTTTTCTCTTTCTTTAACCGATTGATTTCTTCCGTTAGTTTGATTTTTGGATCGATTGGTTCGTCAATAAATCCTTTCTCCTCCAGCATTTGATCAATCTGAAACTGTTCCATATTAAATCTCCTGAGTGTACTGTTAAACAGGCTGCAAAATTACTAAATCTTTTAAAAAAACACCTTTCAGTTTTTAATTGTTTGTGTTCGGGCCAAAAAAAAGCCGCTCGAAAGCGGCTTTATATATTCTTAGATAAGGTAACCTATGATGCATCGTATTCTTTCCAGATGCCACCGTCTTTAATAATGCGGATAATACCACTTCCGTTACTTCCATCGTAATAGGCGTAAGTTACCAGGTATTGCTGGCCTTCCACAGCATTGTGGTTGGTATCGAGCATCTCGCCAATCATTTCAATTAATTTGGCAGTGTCGGTACCCGGAATTTTTCCGCTACGCAGGTCAAAGTTTCCGTAACGTGCCGTACCCCCATCATCTCCTGTGCCCGGGAAAATACCATAATCGGCAGAAGTCAGGGTTATTTTGACAGCCGGATCAGCCCACCAGTAGCTTTGTGTAATATCATCTTCGTCGAGGAAATAATTCAGTTCCTCGGTAACCGGCATTACACTTTCTTTTAACTCCCAGTTTGAGCCGTTGTACATATAAACTGCATACTCATCGAGGTAATTCTGATAAACATCTGCAGCGTATGTAATTGGTAATAATTCATTTTCAACCGCATAATCTCTCAGATCTTCCAATGCATTATCGATGCGATAAAAATTCATATACCTTCCGTTTCCGGTAGCTTCATAAATCTCTGCCGTTACTTCCACAGCGTCAGATGTATAGCCCACTGCTTCGGCAGTAGAATCAGCATTGATTCTGATGTAACGTGTTTCATTGGTTGCAAAGAGTGTATACTGAACAGTCATTTCAACACCTGCTTCCTCCACATATTCAGTTCTGTCGAGCAATTTCGCAATCAAGGCTTCGGCTTCATCTTCGTCGCCAAAGTTAGGATAGCTTTGTCCCATCGATGCATATTCTTCATCGTCAACCTCGCGGGCATTTTCTTTATCG
The DNA here is from genome assembly GCA_035269145.1 of Tangfeifania sp. Taxonomy (GTDB): domain Bacteria; phylum Bacteroidota; class Bacteroidia; order Bacteroidales; family Prolixibacteraceae; genus Tangfeifania. Next base: position 1,409 of record DATFJO010000172.1, read on the forward strand.
ACAAATGGCGGATTGTAAAAGTCGTATGTTACCATCATCGACTGCGCATGCTCGCCTGAAAATTTCTGGTTCAGAATTTCAGGTAAGTAATCTTTAGGCAGTGCCGAACTTGAAAAGTTATGAAAATTGCTTACACTTTCGTTTGAAGAAAGTTCATAGTCGGCTTCAGTGAGAGTATAGGCTTCGGGAGCCATTTTTTTGTCAATTAAGAAAAGCGCCTTTTTGTCTCGCTCATCCAAAATTTGCTCAACTTCCTCGTTGATATCCTCCATGGGGTTGCAGGCATTCAACAACAGTGCTGCGATAGCACCCCCTAAATAAAATATATTTTTTAGTTTCATAATATCCTTTTTTTAGAATTTAACTCTTAAACCGGTCGACCATGTTCTGCCAATACCATAATAAACCTGTGCTGTTCTCCAGTCGTGGCTGCTTCCGTCGTCGGCATCAGAAATGTATTCTGTATCGAACAAGTTAATAATATTGGAATAAATGGTAGCATCGAATTCTCCAATTTTGAAATCGTACCGCAGGTTTGCATCGAACAAACCGTATGCCGGAACTTTCCATGGCTGAACTCCTCTGTCTTCTTCATTTCCTCTTCCGGTTGGATCAAAGTCAGCATAAAGGTCATTGTAATAATTGTAGTCAATACCCAATTTAAATCCTTTAAACAGATTATAATTCATACCAATGGCAGCAGTAGTTTGAGCTGCATCACCCACTTTAAGGTCGGCAATAAATAAATCAACGTATCCAAGTAATTCTTCGTTATCATCAAAAATCGGAACATCAACCAGGTCATTTTGCCAAACCCAGTCGCCTATCGATGCCATTCCTCTAAATTCAAGATTCGCTGTCGGTTTCCATTTGAAATCCATTTCAACTCCCCTGTGAAGGGCATTTACACCTTCGATGTTAGCTGAATAGAAATCTCCGTCAGGTTGTCTGAACGAACGGCGGAAAAATTTATCGCGCCAGTTGGTATAGTATGCATTAATATTAGCTGCAAAACTGCTGGTCTGGAAACCGTAACCCACCTCAAATGCCATTGTTTTTTCATTTTTGGCACCTTCGTTGATTTCATTCTGGAAATTGATGAAAACAGCATCAAAAAGCGGAGCTTTTTCAAAAAAACCAAGGTTGGCAAACACATTGTGCTTGTCGCTGATATTGTAGTTGGCGCCACCTTTTACAACAAATCCCAAATGGTTTACACCTCCAACAGTTTGTAACGGATCGCTGTCCAGGTAATTAAAATAGTCTACACGTTTATAGTTGGTGTTGTTAATTGCACCTGAAAGGAAAGTTGACAATTGACCTGTGGAATATTCCAACTGTCCGAACAATCCCTGCCATGCCACAACGCCATCATTCCAGTAGGCAATTTTATCGCCTTCGCGTGCAATCTTGTTAGGATTATTTTCATCTGAATCATCAAAAACAA
>DATFJO010000173.1:0-4402 GCA_035269145.1 Tangfeifania sp.
CTTTTGTCTAATTTTTTATTTGACAAGGTAAACAAAGAAAACGGACAAAGGTTGATAAACAAATCAATATTTTTAAATTCGTAAAGAAAAAGAAGATATGAGAGTGGTTTTACAAAAAGTTTCCAAAGCTTCAGTTACTGTAGAAGATGAAGTTGTTTCTTCCATCGGTAACGGGTTATTGATTTTGCTTGGAATTGAAGATGCCGATACCGAAGAAGATATCGAGTGGCTGGTAAAAAAGATTACTCAACTCCGCATTTTCAATGATGAAAACGGGGTGATGAACCTTTCGTTAAAAGATGTGGCCGGAGATGTTATTGTGGTGAGCCAGTTTACATTGCATGCCAACACCAAAAAGGGAAACCGGCCATCGTACATCCGGGCTTCGAAACCTGATTTTGCTGTGCCGATGTACGAGAAATTCATTCGGAAAACAGAAACTGTACTTGGCAAAAAAGTGGGAACCGGAAAGTTTGGCGCCATGATGGATGTTGAATTGGTGAATGATGGTCCGGTTACTATAATTATCGACTCCAAACAGAAGGATTTTTAAATAAAGCCCCTCCCGGCCTCCCCCACGGGGAGGTTAAGGAGCATATAAATTTGATGAAAAAATTTATACGAAGTAATTTCAATTTTAAATTAATTCCTAACCAAAATGGATAGCAAAAATTTAACAATCGCAGAAGTGCAGCAACTGGTCGACAACTGGATAAAAACATACGGAGTGCGTTATTTTAGCGAACTCACAAACATGGCAGTTTTAACCGAAGAAGTGGGTGAGTTGGCACGGATAATGGCCCGAAAATACGGAGATCAATCGTTTAAAAAGTCGGATGAAAAATATGATTTAGCAGATGAAATGGCCGATGTGTTGTGGGTGTTGGTTTGTCTGGCCAATCAAACCGGTGTTGATTTAAACGAAGCTTTTTTGAAAAACCTGGAAAAGAAAACCAGCCGTGACAAAGAACGGCACCGAAATAATCAGAAATTAAAAGATTGAGAGCAGAAAGGGGCTTCTATTTTTTCCTTGTGGTAATGTAATTCATCAGTTCCACCAACGATGTACGGGCTTCGCTTTCAGGAAATTCTTCCAGCTCTTTTATTGATTTGTCCTTAAATTCGTTCATTTTTTTTGTGGCATATTCCAGCCCGCCTTTTTGGGTAACCAGTTCAATGAGTTCCTCAACCACCGCCCTGTTTTTATTTTTCCGTTTTATTAAACGGAGTATGCGTTTTCGCTCGGCAGGCTCCGAATTCTTAAGCACGTAAAGCAGCGGGAGTGTGATTTTTTTCTCTTTGATGTCGTTGCCGGTTGGCTTCCCGATAGTCCCTTTTTTCTGGTAATCGAAAATATCATCTTTTATCTGGAAAGCGATTCCTGCATCCTGCCCGATGCGGTACATTTTTTCAGGAATGGTTTCATCGTCGGTTACCGATGCCGCCCCAATGGCCATGCTGGTGGCAATGAGGGAAGCCGTTTTTTTCCGGATAATTTCGAAGTAGGTTTCTTCATCAATGTCGAGTTTACGGCTCTTTTTCACCTGCAGAATTTCGCCTTCGCTCATGTCCTGTACAGCCTTTGAGATAAGGTGCAGGAAGTTATACTTTTTATGTTCGAGTTGAAGGAGCAATCCTTTTGCCAGAATGTAATCGCCCACCAAAACTGCCATTTTGTTACGCCAAAGCGCATTTATTGAAAAAGTACCGCGGCGTTCGTACGATTCATCTACTACATCGTCGTGTACAAGTGTTGCCGAGTGTAACAATTCAACTGAACAGGCCGCCAACTGAGAGTGTTCATTGGTTTCGCCGTGAAGCTTTGCCGACAAAAAAACAAACATCGGCCGAAGCTGTTTTCCTTTGGTTCGGTAAAGAAAATTGAGCACTGTCCCCAGCAACGGAACATCACTTTTTAGTGATTTTTTGAAATAAGGTTCAAAATCTTTGAGTTCCTGCCCGATAGGTGCTTTAATTCTTTTTAAACTTGTCATTCAGCTCAAATTACCTTTTTGAATTGTTTCAATTGAATTAACGAACATAGAATAATTTAGTTGAAATTCTATTGAGTTTATGCATATTTTTTACTGATTGCTTATTCAAAATCAACTTAAATTAAAATACCGGCATAGTATTATCCTTAAATATTTATATATTTGCATTTTTATAATTAATATCGAAAGATGGTAGAATTCAGCAAGTTAGATGCAGACAGACTGGAAACGGCAGCAAGTATGTTGAAAGCCATTGCGCACCCGATGCGCATAGCCATTTTAAAGCATCTTGAGGGAGGCAAAAAGCTGACAGTTACACAAATACATGAATTGTTGGAAATTGAGCAATCGACAACTTCGCACCATTTGGGCATTTTGCGCGACAAAGGTGTGCTGTGTTCAAAGCGCGAAGGAAAGAATACCTATTATTACCTGAAATATGATGTATTGAGCCAGATTGTTGATTGCCTGGAAACCTGCACCTGCGAGTAGGAAGTTGACAGTCGCAGTCGCAGTTTTCAGACGCAGTGGGCAGTTTTTAAAATCAATTTTTACGCCCTTTACCACTTTTTGTTCCTGTTTCTAATTTGGTGTAAACTTCACGCCGCACTCTTCCTGCAAGCACCTCGTCATATTTTTCCATAAAATTTTCCACCGCTGGCTTGTCATGTTTCGAAAGTTCGCGCAGCGCCCACGACAGCGCTTTTACAATCATGTCGTGCCGGTCGTCAACCACTTTTTCACAAACCATCAGTGTGCGTGAAGTGTCCCCTGTTCCGCCTCTTGTTTTCAGGTTCATGCCAACCGTGGAAACAATGGCAGCCCGCCGCCACCAAATGTTTTCACTGTTGAGCCAGTTTAAAATATCGGTGTCTGTAATTTGATTGTTTCGCCAGGCCCGGCCGGCCAGCAAAACAGAGAAAGTGTCGGTGGTGGCCCAGTTGTCCATGTTGCGGCCCAGGAATTCCAGGTCGGTTAATGTGAGTTGCGACAGCGCTTTTTTATTCAGCGAAAGCAATTCATAAGCCACCTGGTTGCATTCAAAAATACGGGTTTCCACCAGTTCTTTTGCCAGTGCTTCCAGTTTTTCAGGCGGCCATGATTTGATTTCAATCCACCATTTTTTCAGTAATTTCCGCATTTCGGGAGTTCGCACACCGAGGTATTCCATCGAAGTGGGGAACATAGTTTTTGAGGCGGCTTTTCTTGTAGGATCAGCAACAGTTTTAAGTTGATGAATTATGATTTCAACGTTCATTTCAACGTTTTTTCGTTAAGTGTAAACTTGTTTCAAATGTATAAATCAGTAATTTTAATGTTTTTCTGAAAAAGGAAAAATTGCATCGGCAAAATAAAACAACTATAAATGGAGAAAAAAAACGAAGATATAAAACAACTGGTTACCAACTATTGCAAGAAACAGCTCGATGATGCTTATTTAAAAATATGTAAAAAAGTATTTAACGATTTACTTAAAAACGATAAATCCCTTTTCAAAAGGGGGAAAGCTGAAATTTGGTCTGCCGCAATTGTGTGGGCGGTTGGAGGGACAAATTTTCTTGGCGACAAATCTTTTGAACCCTATGCAACACTAAATGATGTATGCAAATTTTTTGATGTCAATTCCTCAACAGTTGGGCAGAAATCAAGAAAGATCAAGGAAATTCTCGACATTAATGTTTTCAACCCGGAATACAGATTGCCCGGCTCTAAAATAGGGAATTACCTCGATTCGCTAATTATGACCGATAACGGTTTAATCATTCCCCGCGATATGCTGGACGATGATTCGCTTAATGCCCCAAATGATACAGATGAAATTATAATTGAAGAAAATGCCTCTCCGGAATATTACCTGGTATTTTTCAAACCTGAAAAAAGGATGGCAACTGCGCTTTATTATCAGCTCGAGTACCAGTTAAAAAAATTCCTTGAAAAAGATGAAATATATATCAAATCGGGAATCACTCAAAACGGCCATTTCAGGTTTCTGTTTTTTGGATGGTGGGATACAATGGAAAAAATTCAGGCGCATTGTGAAAGTACTGATTTTCTGATTTCGGCCATTTATTACAGCGACAATGTAGAGTCGTTGGAAGATACTGAAATAAAATAGCTCATAAATCGGTGAATCTGTGGCAATTCTTTTTTCCTTTGGTTTTCGATTCCGGAAGATCAGGCATTGAAAAAATTCAATTTAGTCCACACCATCTTTTTAATTATTTTTACCCCAAATTGAATGATATGATGAAACTGGTTTTTGCAACAAATAATCCGAATAAACTAAAAGAATTACAGGCTCTGGTGGGTGATAAATACAAGTTGCTGGGCTTAAAAGATATTGGCTGTTTTGAAGAAATTCCTGAAGAGCAGCCCACTCTCGAGGGAAATGCGCGTCAGAAAGCGTT
>DATFJO010000174.1:0-3583 GCA_035269145.1 Tangfeifania sp.
GGCTATGGCACGGTTTGCGGAGCATTAAACGGAGCCGCTGCGGTTATCGGCCTGGTAGTTGCCGACAAAGGTGTTCAGGATAAAATGATTGCCGATGTTTTTAAGTGGTACGAGAAGGAATCATTTCCCACATACAATCCCGTCAATCCCAATTATGATACTGAACTGCCCAAAAGTGCTCCCAATTCAGTGTTGTGCCATGCATCGAACACCAACTGGTGCAACGATTCGGGATTTACTGTGGCCAGCAAGGAGCGAAAAGAACGCTGCCGCCGCTTAACAGCCGATGTGGCCCAAAAAGTTGCCACTGCGCTTAACGAAATTCATTCAAATGCCTACATTGCCAATGCACATACCAACGAAGCTGATGGTACTTGTATGGCTTGTCACGGCAACGAGGGAAAAGTGAAAAATGCGTCGGTTAAAATGAGTTGTACTTCATGCCACACCGAGTCTGTGGCACACAAAGTTTTTGCAGATATACATTACAAATTAATGAAATAATGGAAATAAAAGTTTTAGGAACAGGTTGCCCCAAATGCAAGGCATTGGAGAAAGCAGCCAACGATGCAGTTGCCCAGACAGGTGCAGATGCAACGGTATCGAAAGTGGAAGATATTATGCAGATTATGCAGTTTGGCGTAATGACAACACCGGCCCTGGTGGTCGACGGCAAAGTTGTGGTAAAGGGCCGTGTACCTGCTGTTGACGAAATAAAAAGTTTTATAACCAAATAAAAAAATCATCGATCATGAAGAAAGTAATCGTACTAATTAGTTTAATTTTTGCAGTTGGAATTTTCACATCGAATGCGCAATGCTGCAACAAATCGGCACTGGCCGACAATTCAGCCCAGACGCTGGCATTGGCCGAAGAAGGAAATGAATCGGCAGTTAAAGCCTACTATTTTCATACCTCAAGGCGTTGTGTAACCTGCAAAACCGTTCAGAAAGTTACTGCTGAATCGTTGCAGGAGTTGTATGGAGACAAAATTCAGTTGCAGCCGGTTAACCTGGACAACCAGGAAAATGAAGAACTGGCTAAAAGCCTTGAAGTAGGCGGGCAGTCGCTTTTGTTTACTAACGGCAACAAAAAGGTTGATATCACTACCGATGGATTTATGCTGGCCACAAGAAATCCTGAAAAATTGAAGGCAAAAATTAAAGAAACTGTTGAGTCGCTGAAGTAGGATTTTAAAATGGAAGTACTTCACAATTTTCTTGAAAATACGCAACTGCCGCTGTTTTCGGCATTTATACTTGGGCTGATGACTGCCATAAGCCCCTGCCCGCTGGCTACCAACATTACAGCCATCGGGTACATCAGCAAAGACATCCACAGCCAGAAACGGGTTTTTTACAACGGACTGATCTACACGCTGGGCCGCGGAATTACATACACCGTCATTGGCCTGATTTTCTTTTTCGGAGCCGCACAGTTTCAGTTTTCAGGATTCCTGCAGATGTGGGGTGAAAAAATCATTGGCCCGCTGCTCATTATAATCGGACTTTTTATGCTGGGAGTAATTAACCTGAAAATTCCGGGTGTGGGTTCCTTAACCGAAAAAATGGAGAACAACGCCAAAGGAGGTTTCTGGGGTGTCCTTCTTCTCGGAATTGTTTTTGCGCTGGCCTTCTGCCCATATAGTGGCGTACTCTATTTCGGAATGCTTATTCCCATGACCATTAGCAGCGCCGGCGGACTTTACCTGCCGGTTGTATTTGCACTGGCTACCGGAATCCCGGTTATCATTTTTGCCTGGCTCATTGCATTCAGTGTTAAATCAATTGGTCAGACTTACAATAAAATGAAAACCTTCGAAAAATGGTTCAGGCGGGTAATTGCCGTTCTGTTTATCGGGGTGGGCATTTATTACGTAGTTACCATATTCATTTTAGTTTAAAATAAATTCTCTTTCAAAATTGAAAACACCCTGCAAACAATCCGTAAACAAAATACGTGTAAAAGAATTAGAGAATTGCCAGGTGGCTGAATAAATTGCAGGGGATTTGGAAAATGAAATAAAAATATTTTGTCCGAAAAAGAAATGCGGAAAATGTACGCGACTTTTTGCCCGTGTGGAGGAGGCCATAAAAATTTCAGGTCAGTTGTGTAAAATTGAAAAGGTAGATTCGCTGGACGAAATGATGAAATACCCGACCTGGATTCTTCCCACCCTGGTTATTAACGGGAAAGTTGCAGCCCGCGGGTATGTGCCGTCTGTGAAAATGATTGCAAAAAAATTAACCGCGAATGAATGAATTTTCATTGTCGTTTAGTCTTGATGTCAGATCCGTCAATTGCCGGACGCTGACAAGTCTGCGTCACTAACCTGTCAACGTCTATAGATTTGACAGCGTTAACGAGACGACATTGAACCAAATTTATAACCTTTTAATCGTAGAAATTATGAAAACAATAGGATTTATCGGAGGCGGAAGAATTACAAAAATTTTCCTCGAAGGATTTAAAAATGAAAACGTTGAGTTTGAATCGGTAAAGGTTTTCGAGCCCAACAGCGAAACACTCGATGCACTGGCAAATGATTATCCGGTGGTAGAAAAAGCCGAAACACCCGAAGACGCAGCTAAAGCTAAAGTAGTGGTCATTGCCGTTCACCCGCCGGTGGTAATGGAAACGCTCGATAAAATAGCAGGAGTGGTAACCGACCAAACGATTGTGGTTTCGCTGGCACCCAAAATCACCATCGAAAAAATAGCTTCGAGAGTAAAAACCGCCAACATCGTGCGCATGATTCCCAACGCTACTTCTTTTAATAATGAAGGCTACAACCCGCTGGCATTTCATCCGGCCATGCTGAAAGATGAAAAAAAGCAAGTAAAAAAACTGTTTAAACCGCTGGGCAAAACCTTCGAAACCGAAGAGCACAAATTAGAAGGTTACGCCATTGTTTCGGCCATGCTGCCCACCTATTTCTGGTTCCAGTGGCAGGAGATGGAAGCCATTGCGGTTAAAACCGGTCTCTCGCCCGGGGAAGCACAAAAAGCAGTGAAATCCACCCTCAGAAAAGCCATTAAACTCTATTACAATTCGGGGCTAACACCTGAAGAAGTGATGGATTTAATTCCGGTAAAACCCATTGGCGAAAACGAGGAGGAAATTAAAAATACATTGAATACCAAATTGCTGGGATTGTTTGAGAAAATAAAACCGTAAAAAATATGAAAATACTAATTCTTTGCACCGGCAACAGTTGCCGCAGCCAGATGGCTCACGGGTTTTTAAAATCGTTCGACAACCGGTTGGAAGTTGAATCGGCCGGAACGGAAGCGTCCGGAAAACTCAACTCAAAAGCTGTGGAAGTGATGAAGGAGATCGGCATCGATATCAGCGACCACACTTCCGATTCGGTAGATAAATATTTGGGCGATGAGTGGGATTACGTCATTACCGTTTGCGGCGGCGCCAACGAAAACTGTCCGGCTTTTTTGGGAAAAGTAAAGCACCGGCTGCACATCGGGTTCGACGACCCGTCGTTTGCCACCGGAACACCCGAATTTATTGAAAGCGAATATTACAGGGTACGCGATGAAATAAAAGAGGCTTTTTACAAATTCTATAT
>DATFJO010000175.1:0-7725 GCA_035269145.1 Tangfeifania sp.
GTAATTTTCCGAATGATTTTGATTGTATTTTCATATTTTTGATTTAATATTTATTAATCTGATTTTGATTGTTTTTCTGTAATCAAAACATGTAAAGATACAAAAATGCAACTTTAATTGATTCGTACCGGTGGGTACCGGTAGTGTTTTTTAACATGTTTAATTAATGGAGTTTTATTATTTTTGTATAAACCTAAAACCTGAATTTTGAAAAGAATCATTAAAATCGATCCGGATTCCGGGAAACCTAAATACCGCCAGATTATTGAGTCTGTCTTTAATTCCATCAATCACAACGGCCTGAAAAAAGGCGATAAAATTCCCTCCATCAACCAGATTTGTTCAGAGTTTGGACTGAGCCGGGATACGGTAATGGTTGCTTTTAACGAGTTGAAAGCAAGAGGTGTGATTGTTAGTCAGCCCGGCAAAGGATATTACATTGCAACCACTGAAATTCACCGGGAGGAAAAAATATTTGTCCTTTTTGATGAATTCAATGCTTTTAAGGAAGACCTGTACAACTCGCTGATTGGTAGCCTGAAAGGCCGGGGAAGTGTGGATGTATTCTTTCACCATTTTAATTATAAGGTATTTAAAAACCTGATTCTGGAAAGCGTCGGTAATTACACTTCGTACATCATTATGCCCGGGACATTCGACAATACCAGCCATCTCATTTCAAAATTACCCGGCGATAGTGTTTATATAATTGACAGATTGAAACCTGATCTGGAAAAGTATCCGGTTGTTTACCAGGATTTTGAGCAGGATTTATACGATGCGATGACCGAGGGAGCAAAGTTGCTGAAGAAATACAGAAAACTGCTGTTTGTGCATCCCGGTGGAAAAGAACCTGCTGAAAGGGTGAAAGGTTTTGAGCGGTTTTGCAATGAATTCAATTTTAATTACCAGGTTATAAAATCATTGCAGGGAGTAAGGCCTCAATTGTATGAAGCCTATTTTTTAACCTCTGACCGCGATTTGGTTGACATCGTGAAAATTGCAAAAGACTACAAATACAAGCTGGGGAAAAAGTTTGGAATTGTTTCTTTTAACGATACCATGCTTAAAGAAGTTGTTGCCGGCGGGATAACAACCATTTCAACCGATTTTAATACAATGGGCAAAACCCTGGGGAATATGGTAATAACACATCAGGCCAAAAAAGTCAGAAATCCATCGAAATTAATTTTGAGAAAAAGTTTGTAGTCCAAAAGATGTTATGCAACATTTTTTTTATAAAAAGGGCAGTCCTTTAAAAAACTATATTTGTACCTACTAGTACCTACCAGTTGAAAAAAAATAAATCAAAATAATTAAACGATACTGTATTATGACAAAAATTAACAGCTTAAAAGAAAAGATTAACGGCGGGAATAATCCGTTGTTTCAGGAATTGTACGGAACAGATGAAGCCGTTTTGAAAAGCCAGGCAGAGCGTTATGCTTCGCTGATGAATGATTTTAAGGAAGCTTATGATGCCGATGATGTAGAACTTTTTAGTTCGCCCGGGCGGACAGAAATTGGCGGAAATCACACCGACCATAATTTTGGACGTGTGTTGGCCGGAGCAGTAAATCTCGATAACATAGCAGTTGCCGCCCCCAACGGAACCAATGTTATCCGTGTAAAATCAACTGGTTATCCTGATTTTGAGGTTGATCTTTCCGATCTCGAAATTGACAAGTCTAACTTTTACACATCCAATTCGCTTGTAAAAGGTATGTGTGCCGGAATGAAGGAAAACGGTTATAAAATTGGCGGTTTCGATGCCTGCATCGAAGGCCGGGTACCCAAAGGTTCAGGCCTGAGTTCTTCCGCTTCATTCGAAGTTTTAATCGGTGCAATTATCAGCGAACTCTTTAACGACGGGAAAATGCCGGCGGTTGAAAATGCCATAATCGGGCAGTGGGCCGAAAACAACTATTTTGGAAAACCCTGCGGATTGATGGACCAGACTGCCTGCTCGGTAGGAGGATTAATTACCATCGACTTTAAAGACCCGGCCGATCCGGTTGTTAAAGAAGTTGATTTCGATTTCGTTTCTACCGGTTTTTCACTGGTAATTACCGATGTTGGCGGTGGCCACGACGATGCTGCTTCGCAGGCCGAATATGCCTCGTTGCCTACCGAAATGAAATCGGTTGCCGCCGAGCTCGGAGCTACCGTTTTACGTGAGGTAACCCTGGAACAAATTGTAGAGAAAATTCCTGCGTTGCGCAAAAAAACCGGAGACAGGGCCATTCTGCGTGCTTACCATTTTCAAAAAGATAACCAGCGGGTGGTCGACCAGGTAGCAGCCCTCGAAAAAGATGATTTTCAGGCTTTCCTGAAAATGGTGGTGGATTCAGGATACAGTTCTTACATGTACAATCAGAATATTTTTGATGTGGTACATAAACACGAGCAGGTTGTTTCACTGGCACTGGCGCTCAGCGAAATGGTGCTGAAAGGCAGCGGCGCATGGCGTGTTCACGGCGGTGGTTTTGGAGGTACTATACAGGCTTTTGTTCCGCAGGATAAACTCAGTGAATATGTAAAAACACTCGAGCATGTTTACGGAGAAGGAAGTTGTCATAAATTATTTATCCGGAACCAGGGAGCTATAAAACTGAACCTGTAGCCCGGATTGTTCGCAAAATAATTTTACGGAAGCCAAAAAGTTTCAGGCTGAAATATTGTTGAAAATAATATTTTAATACTTTTACGGCTTATTAAATAATTTGAAAAGGTTTTACTTCGATTTTATAACAACAAAAAAATAGAAATATTTAATCAATTTAAATCAGTAAATCATGAATAGAAACAAAAGTTATGTAGTGCCAATAATTATGATGATCCTGCTCTTTGGTATGATCTCATTCATAACCAATTTGGCAGCGCCGATGGGAATTGTGTTGAAGAACCAGTTCAATGTTTCCAACTCGCTGGGAATGTTGGGTAACCTGGCAAACTTTATTGCTTATGCGGTTATCGGTATTCCCGGAGGAATTCTTCTTCAGAAAGTTGGTTACAAAAAAACGGCATTGATAGCAGTCGCAGTCGGATTCGTTGGAGTGGGGATTCAATATCTTTCAGGCCATGCCGAAAGTTTTGGCGTTTACCTTTTAGGCGCATTTGTTGCAGGTTTCTCCATGTGTTTGTTAAACATTGTTGTAAACCCAATGCTGAACACACTTGGTGGCGGCGGAAACAAAGGAAACCAGCTCATCCAGGTGGGTGGTTCATTCAACTCGGTAATGGCTACATTTACGCCGGTTTTTGTAGGTATTCTTATTGGTGAAGCAACAAAAGCCAATATCAGAGACGTATTTCCCATTCTCTACATTGCGTTGGGCGTGTTTGCACTTGTGTTTTTTATTCTGTTGATTACCAGAATCCCGGAGCCTCATGCCGACCAGCCTAAAGAACCACTGGGACGTTTGATGGGTGGCGCACTTAAATTCCGTCATTTTGTATTAGGGGCAATTGCAATTTTTGTTTATGTAGGTGTTGAAGTAGGAACTCCCGGAATGGCAAATCTATACATGACCACACCAACTGTTGAACAGTCGGAAGATATTATTGCTGAATATGAAAGGCAACAGGCTGACGCGGAATACCTGCAGGAACTTCAATCGAGGGACGAACAAAACCTGGACGACAGAAGTCGCCGCGACCTGGTAGTTAGCGATATGGCATATGAAAGTGCCCAAAAAATTGTGCAGGGCCGCGACACTCCCGGGTTGGGAATTGGCGCCGGAATTGCTGGTGGGGTGGTTGGTATGTACTGGCTGCTCATGTTGGCAGGCCGGTTATTTGGAGCCTCGTTCGGAGATAGAATTGCCAGTAACAAAATGTTGAGTACTGCTTCTTTCGCCGGTCTGGTGCTTATTCTTTTAGCGATTTTCTGGCCTGCAACAACGGTAATTTCAATGCCAACTTTTAACGTTGTGGGAGGAGCAATTAATTTCAACTTTTATGAAGTGCCTATTAAGTTTTTCTTCATAGCGCTGGTTGGATTGTGCACTTCAATTATGTGGGGTAGTATTTTCAACCTGGCTGTTGAAGGCCTGGGTAAATACCTGGCCGCAGCATCCGGTATTTTTATGGTACTGGTTGCCGGTGGTGGTATTCTTCCGTTAATTCAGGGATGGTTGGCCGACGTTGCCGATTACAAAATGAGTTACTGGATAATTGTTGCCGGTTTGGCTTACCTGTTCTTCTACGGAGCATTGGGAAGCAAAGTAACAAAAAGAGCTGACGATGTGAGCATTGAGGATAAAACTGTACTTGGTGCTGCTGAAGCTGAAGCGCCCAAAGAATAGTTTATAAATCAATTCGATATTATCAAAAAAGGGCTGTCTGATTTTTCAGACAGCCCTTTTTCATGTGCGTTTTGCAATTTCTATTGCAATTTTTTATACTTAAATCTTTTGGGTATCGCGTCGCCCAGTCTTTTCTTCTTGTTCTCTTCGTATTCCGAGAACGAACCTTCAAAATAATAAGCTTTTGCATCGCCTTCAAATGCCAGAATGTGTGTGGCAATGCGGTCGAGAAACCAGCGGTCGTGGGAAATAACCACTGCACAACCTGCAAAATTTTCAAGCCCTTCTTCCAGTGCACGGAGGGTATTTACATCGATGTCGTTGGTAGGCTCATCTAACAGCAGTACATTTCCTTCCGATTTTAATGAAAGCGCCAGATGCAACCGGTTGCGCTCACCTCCGGAAAGTACACCGCATTTTTTCTCCTGGTCTCCGCCGGTAAAGTTGAAGCGGGCAACATACGCACGTGAATTTACCTGCCGGTTGCCCAGCATCATTGTTTCGGTGCCCCCTGAAATCACCTCAAAAACTGTTTTTTCCGGGTCGATGGCTGCATGTGATTGATCGACGTAACTCATTTTTACCGTGTCGCCAATTTCAATTTTTCCGGTATCGGGCTGCAACTGCTCAAGGATGAGCCTGAAAAGTGTGGTTTTCCCGGCGCCATTCGGGCCAATTACCCCGATAATCCCGGAGCGCGGAAGTTCAAAGCTCAACTCTTCAAAAAGCAGGCGCTCGCCAAAACTTTTGGAAACATTTTCCATTTCTATCACTTTGTCGCCCAGCCTGGGGCCGTTCGGAATAAAGATTTCCAGCTTTTCTTCTTTCTGTTTTAAGTCTTCATTCATCAGTTTATCGTAGGCATTTAACCGGGCTTTCGATTTTGCCTGTCTCGCTTTGGGCGCCATTCGCACCCATTCCAGCTCGCGCTCCAGCGTTTTTCTGCGTTTCTGGCTTCCTTTTTCTTCCTGTTCCAAGCGTTTGGCTTTTTGCTCTAACCACGAGCTGTAATTTCCTTCCCACGGAATGCCGTGTCCGCGGTCGAGTTCGAGAATCCACCCTGCCACATTGTCGAGGAAATAACGGTCGTGGGTAATGCAAATCACCGTTCCTTTGTATTGTTTCAGGTGCATTTCGAGCCAGAGGATACTTTCGGCATCTAAGTGGTTGGTAGGTTCATCCAGCAGCAGTACATCCGGCTCCTGCAACAATAACCGGCAAAGCGCTACACGGCGCCGTTCACCACCCGAAAGTTCGTTCACCGGCTGTTCATTTGGCGGGCATCTCAGGGCATCCATGGCCCGTTCCAGCCGGCTGTCTAAGTTCCAGGCGTCCATCTGGTCAATTTTTTCCTGTAACTTCTCCTGCTCTTTCATCAGCCGGTCCATTTCATCCGGATTCTCATAAACTTCGGGCAACCCAAATTTTTGGTTGATTTCTTCGTAGGCATTCAGCACATCCACAACTTCTTTGGCGCCTTCTTTCACCACTTCAATCACGGTTTTGCTTTCGTCGAGTTCGGGCTCCTGCTCGAGCATCCCAACCGAATATCCGGGTGAAAAAACCAGTTCTCCGTTAAAGTTTTTATCCTTCCCGGCAATAATGCGCAGCAGCGTCGATTTCCCAGAGCCGTTCAAGCCGATGATGCCGATTTTTGCACCGAGGAAAAAGGATAGCGAAATATCTTTTATGATGGTTTTGTTGCTCTGCGGGTAAGTTTTACTCACCTTGTACATCGAAAAAATTATCTTCTTGTCGTCACTCATTTGTTGTCAATTTTAATTTGAGACAAAATTAGAAAAAGAAAAGGGATTTATGATTTTCCTGTGTGCAGATTGAATTAAGAATAACTGCAGTGCAGTGGCAAAAAATTTAAAATCCGGTTTTTTGCAGTTTCAGGCCTGAAATGTTGTATTTCGTGTCTTCAAACCACGAATTCAGAGAATAGGTAAAATTACTTATAGGTATTATTACTTATTTTTAATAGATTTGATTCAAAATATGGGTCAAAACTAAATCGAATTAACCAAAAACTTATCCTGACATGAACTCACAAAAATGTAGCATACTCCTGATTCTTCAACGGGAAGAAGATAACAGAACAAAACTCTATAAGTTTTTAATTGAACACGGATTTGATGTTTTTCATGCAGTTAGTGTGGACGAAGGAATTTTGAAAGCCCGTGAATGCTCCCCCGATTTAATAATTTGTCAGAATGAGCTGGAAGAAAAAACCGGGCTGCAGGTTTTCAATCTTTTACACAGTGATTTAATTAAAAAAGGCACCTCTTTTTTCCTTTATATGCGCGAATATTGTAAGGAAGATGTGTTGATTGGCCTGGAAATGGGTGTCGACAATTTCGTTTTTTTGCCTTTTGATGATGACGCACTTACACGAAAAATTGAACTTCAACTCGGTAAAGTAAAAAAAATCAGAATATTCGATTCTGAAAGCTTTAAACTTCAGTTTGAATTTACACCGGTGGCTAAGTTTGTGGCCGATAATAACCGGATAATAATGATGAACCCTGCCTTTAAGCAGCTTACCGGGTTTAAACCCACCGACGATGAAAATCCAAAGATTGACGCTGTTTTTGATTTTTCGGAGCAGGATAATAACCTGTTAAACTACAGGAAATGCCTGAACGGACTGAAAGATAGTTGCCTGTTTCAATCCGTAATGTTAAAAGCCAACAATTTACTGCAGTTCGATATTCACCTGGTTTGCACCGATTACTTAGAAGAAGGCCTGTTTATGGCAGAAATAGTTCCTGCCGGCGGTTTCAACGGAAACGGAAATACAGAGGGCGGCATTAGTTTTCAGGTTCCGCTCAACGGAAATGGCTTCCTGCTCACTACCCGCGAAAAGGAAGTGCTGGAATGGTCGGCACAGGGATTGCCTATCAAACAAATCGCATCCATTTTGCGCATTTCGGAACGCACGGTTGAAAAACACCGCGCCAATATTATGGCCAAAACCGAAACCAGCAGCATTGTGGAAGCCATTTATGCCATCCGGCGGAAAATGAGGTGAATTATCTGACCTCACCCGGCCTCTCCAAAACCCCGTAAGGGATGCCTTCTGCAGAGAGGAGCCAATCATCCTCTGGATGATTACTGGGAACGTTCAACCCATTGAGTTTATAATTTTAGAGTGCTAAATAATTTTTGAAGCAGGATCAAAAGTCCCCCTTCGGGGGATCTATGGGGTCAAGAAGTGCAAAAATATAAGGTTGTCAATTTGAAATGCCAAATAACTTTGAAGCACCGTCCTCCTCCATCTATGGGGGATAGAGGGAGTCGGAAAGGAAAATTTGACCTCACCCGGCCTCTCCAAGGCCCCGTAAGGGATGCCTTCGGCAGAGAGGAGCCAATCATCCTCTGGATGATTACCGGGAACGTTCAACCCATTGAGTTT
>DATFJO010000176.1:0-3102 GCA_035269145.1 Tangfeifania sp.
AGGAAACTCTTCACCTTCGTTTGGCAACAACAAAATTTACATCACCGGAACCGACAGCGACAACGATATTTTGTATGCACTCGATATGAACGGCAACATTGTCTGGCAAAAAGTGATGGGCCGTGCATGGGACGGATCGTACCCTGCCAGCCGCGCAACTCCAACGGTAGAAGGCAACCGCGTTTACACCTGTAGTGGCATGGGCGACATAAGCTGTTTCGATGGAAATTCAGGCGAAATCATCTGGTCGTACAAGGCCAGTGAAGAAAACCAGGGAACCTACGGAAAATGGGGAATTGCCGAATCACTTAAAATCGACGGCGAAAAGCTCTTCTTTTCACCCGGTGGCCCTGAAACCAATACCATCGCTTTGCAAAAAAATAACGGCGAAATTATCTGGAAATCCGAAAGCTTCGATGACAAACCGGGATATGTTTCCCCCATTCTCAGGGATTACGCCGGCAAAAAAATGCTCATCAATGTGTCATTAAATCATGTATATGCTGTAGATGCTACCAACGGTGAAATCCTTTGGAGAGTGCCGCATGCAAACGGACGTGAGGGACGCGAAAA
Source organism: Tangfeifania sp. (assembly GCA_035269145.1). Classification (GTDB taxonomy): domain Bacteria; phylum Bacteroidota; class Bacteroidia; order Bacteroidales; family Prolixibacteraceae; genus Tangfeifania. The sequence continues at coordinate 574 of DATFJO010000176.1, forward strand.
TATTTTTTGTGTAACTCCTGTGTTTAAAAACGGCAAAGTATATGTTACCGGCGGATACGATGCTGGTGGTTACCAGGTACAAATTGCCGGTGACGGCAATAGTGCCGAAATTGTCTGGACCGACGATCTGCTCGACGTTCATCACGGCGGGGTGGTGCTTGTTGACGGATACATTTACGGCGCCAACTGGCTGAACAATGCCAACGGTAACTGGTGCTGCATTGATTGGGAAACCGGCGAAAAAATGTGGGAAGAAAAATGGCACAACAAAGGCTCGGTTATTGTCGCTGAAGGAAAGCTGTATATTTTTGAAGAAAAACGGGGAAACATCGGACTTGCTGAGGCTACGCCTGAAAAGTTTAATCTCATTAGCAGCTTTCAGGTTACACAGGGCGATGCAGGCCCGTTTTGGGCGCACCCGGTTATTCACAACGGCATCCTCTACCTGCGGCACAACAATGCGTTTATGGCGTACGATATTAAAGCAGACTAATCAATGTTTAAATTCATTTTCTTAATTTCACCCCCAAATCAATGTCACATAAAATGAAATTGAAACTGCTATTATTTTTCAGTTTTTCTGTAGTATTAAGTTCGTGCAAAGATGCACCTTCAAAATACATTTACAACCAGGGATTTATTTACGGAACCATGTACCATGTGGTTTATGAAAGTCCCAACGGTAAAGATTTTCAGGATGAAATTACAGAAAAACTGAATGAATACAACCAGGTTTTTTCCACTTACGAACCCACTTCCACCATTTCGAAAATCAATAACAATGAAGAGGTAAAACCCGGATCACTTTTTATTGAATGCTATAATCGTTCGATGGAGATTTCGGAAATAACCGACGGCGCTTTCGACATTACAGCCGGGCCAATGGTGAATGCCTGGGGATTTGGCCCCGAAGACAAAAAAAAGATGACGCAGGAAATTGTGGACAGTCTGAAAAACATTACCGGTTATCAGAAAATACAACTCAAAGACGGCCGGATTGTAAAGGAAAATCCGAACATGAAAATTGACATGAGCGCCGTTGCCAAAGGGTTTACATGCGATTTGCTGGGCGATTTTCTGAAAGAAAAAGGCTGCCAAAACTACATGGTTGAAATTGGTGGTGAAGTTGTAGCCAAAGGGAAAAATGAAAAAGGACGGGTTTGGACCATCGGCATCAGCAAACCGGATGAAACATCATTTTTTGCGTCCGGCGACCTGCAGGCTAAAGTGCAACTGCCCGAAAATTCGCTGGCCACCTCGGGAAATTACCGCAATTTTTACGAGGAAAACGGAAAAAGGTATGCACACACCATCGACCCGAAAACCGGCTACCCGGTTCAGCACAGTTTGTTAAGCACAACCGTTCTTGCCGATGATTGCATGACTGCCGATGCGTTTGCCACGGCGTTCATGGTTATGGGACTCGACAAAAGCATCGGGATTGCCCAACAACATCTGGAAATTAAGGTGTATTTCATTTATTCGGGTGAAGACGGGAAAAACCAGGTTTACATGTCGGAAGATTTTAAAGAGCACTTAGTAAAATAAAAAAAGCCGGAAATTATCCGGCTTTCGTTACTTTCAGTATCTTAACATTTTTGAAATCAACCTCTTTTCTGGCATTTTTCTGTTCAATTTTATCCTGGGTCTGATAACAATGAACTCCCTGACGCTTCAGGTGCTTATTCCCGCCAACGTGGGTGTTCGGAAATTTACCGCCTTTTTTCAGTAAAATCTGGGTAGCCAGCCCCAGCAATGCAATCGACACAAGTGCCACTGCCAGTAAAATAATTTTAATCACTTCCATATTCTCCTCCTTTCTCGCCGCAAAAATACATTTTTATTTTTTGGATGCGGTTAAAATTAACAACCAAAAAAATCTGAAAATGTTGCCGGATATTGTGTTTTTTTCAACTGAATTGAAAATCTTCTTTCAAATTGTTTACATCCGCTATCTTTGCAGAAAAAATTCATGATTCGTTTTTCTGAAAACCACGATCTGACAAACTATAATACATTTGGCGTAAAAGCCAGTGCCCGATATTTTTTCGAATTTACCGAACGCGAAGACCTCGCCGTATTTTTGCAATCGAACAAAACCTGGAAAGACTCACCGCTTTTAATTCTTGGTGGCGGAAGCAACATGCTTTTTCTGAAAGATTTTGAAGGCCTGGTGATGCATCCAAATATTCCGGGAATAGCTGTAATAAATGAAAACCGGCAAAATGTGTGGATGGAAGTGGGAGCTGGTGAAATCTGGGATGATTTTGTAAAATACACCGTCGGTTACGAATTAAGCGGAATTGAAAACCTGTCACTGATTCCGGGTTCCTGCGGAGCAGCTCCTGTGCAGAATATCGGCGCCTACGGACAGGAAGTATCTGAAACAATTGAAACCGTAAAAGGATATGATTTGCTGAACAACCAACCGATGGAATTTTCGGCGGCAGACTGTGAATTTGACTACCGAAGCAGTATTTTTAAAACGCATCTAAAAAATCAGGTTGTCATCACCTCGGTGGTTTTCCG
>DATFJO010000177.1:0-2951 GCA_035269145.1 Tangfeifania sp.
ATAACCCACATAATCGCGAATTTCTCCATCGTAATCTTCAATCGGACGGCCATCGAATCTCGGTCCCCAGCTCAATGTGGTGGCACCAATTTTTGAGAGCATGTATTCACCGTTTACATCTCTCATGTAATGCTGTTTAGAGTCAAAACGATAATAGTTGCCATTTTCGTCCTTTTCACCATAACCAACGTAGCCAGGTAAAGTTCCACTACCGAATTCGTACTGAAGATCGGGAGCAGCATAAACGTAGTCAACGCCAAACGACTGGGTTACTTTAACGCCAATACCACGCTGGCTCTGACCGTCTTTGGTTTGAATTACAATTGCACCGTTGATACCACGCGAACCGTACAAAGCGGTTGAAGCAGCACCTTTTAGTACAGAAATCGATTCGTAATCGTCAGGATTCAGGTTTTTCAGCACACTACCGAAGTCGTTTGAATTCGCACTCCAGTCAGCACTGGCGTTGGCAACTCCTGATTCAACAATCACACCATCGATTACAAAAATCGGCTGGTTGTCGTTTGAATTCAATACAGAAACTCCACGTAACTGAATTTTATTGTGACCAAACAAACCACCGTCCGAAGAACCGATACTCAAACCGGCAGATTTTCCCTGAAGGGCCTCAACCGGATTCACTGTGTTCAAGTCTGCAATTTCCTGTCCGTCAACTTCCGTCATTGCATAACCCAGTTTTTTGGTTTCACGTTTGATACCAAGCGCTGTTACAACAACTTCGTCAATTCCAATCGCATCAACTGTCATAGTTACATCTACAACAGTGCGGCCGTTTACAGGTTCTTCAACTGTAGTCATTCCTACGAATGAAAAATTAAGAACTGCATCGTCCGATGAAACTCCAATGGTATAATTACCGTCTGAACTGGTAATTGTTCCATTGCTTGTTCCTTTTTCAATAACTGTGACGCCGGGAATTCCGGCACCATCTTCATCAGTAACTGTCCCTGTTACTGTTTGCTGTGCAAATGCACTCGCTATAAGCGCAAAACACATCGTTAGTGTTAAAAAAATCTTTCGCATAGATTTCATTTTAAATTAGTAATTAGACTTCTCTCTATTTTAAATTAATTGTTCATTTCACTAAATATCATCTGATACAACATGGCTGTTACACCCAGCAAACCGGATTGCTCCCAGATATCTGATATTACAATTTTTGTATTGGTGTAAATCTGCTCCAGGCAATACTGGTTGAGCGATTGCTGAATAGGTGTCAACACAAACTGGTTGGCAGCAGAAACCGGTCCGCCCAGCACAATAACATCCGGATTCAGCAACTGAATAGTTACCGACAATCCTTTTCCGAGCGACAACCCGAGTTTGTGCAGCAATTGAATGGAGAATTCATCTCCAGAACGAGCTGCATTAATAATATCGTCAGGTCTTAAATCATTGACCCGGCCGCTAAAAGTTTCAGTCAGTTGCGAAACACGGTTTTTTTCAATTCCTTTTATTGCTTCGTTCAGCAAAACATAGGCTGAAGTAACCGTTTCAAGGCATCCGCGTTTTCCGCATATACACAAATCTCCGTTTTCAACCACCTGTATGTGCGACAATTCGCCTGCAAAACCGGTAGAACCGTTATAAAGATTACCGTTTACTATAATACCAAGGCCAACACCCCAGCTCCAGGTAACAATAATGGCATTGTTATGGCCACGGGCTTCACCAAAAATGTATTCGCCGTAAGCCTGCATACGTGCGTCGTTGTTTACGTAAACCAGGTTATCGAATTTTTCCCCGAGCCGTTTTTTTACGTTCCGGCATTCAGGATTTTTTATGGTATGATTGATTCCTTTTTCTTCATCAATCAATCCCGGCATGGTAACACCTACCCCCAGAATCCTGTCTTCATCAATATTGTTGGCTATAATTATTTTACGTGCATGCGTATAAATTTTCTCAACCAAATCATCATCGTCGATACTGGTTTCGAAATACATGATGGGTGTAACCGATTGGTTGTGCGAATTGTAAATATTTATTTTACCCTGATACCTTTCAATTTCGCAGGCAATAACAAATATAGAGTTTTTTGATAATCCAAACATAGTTGGTTTTCTGCCTCCACAGGATTCCCCTGCTCCTCTCACCTCTACAAATTTTAATTCATTTAATTCGTTTAACAATGAAAGTGCGGTGGGTAAACTTACACCAATGCGCTTGCTCAATTCCGGTCCCGACAAAGAATCATGCTCATAAAGAAGGTTTAATATCTTCTTTTTCTGGCGGTGCTTTTTCAGCCCGTTTCCAGAGAGTTTGGTTTTTGCTGTATCCCCAATTAGTTTCATTTATATTTTTATCAATAAACAGGTGCAAGTTAAGGAAACATTTCTCTAAAATGCAAATGATTATTAAATTTTTTAAATAAGTAGTTATATTTTGTGAAAATTAGACGAAAATGAGCCTGAATTGTTACAAAATCTAAATAAAATAAATCAAATTTTTAAATAATTAAACTAATTGTAAAAGCCACAAAAAGACTTTTTCGAGGCAGTTGTTGGATTTGTTTTTACAGATTAACGTCAATTCCAAAAACTTCTTCTTCAAAACGGCAGTTTTTCACTTCGAAATATTAAATATCTTTGATTGAAATATTAAAACAATAACTATGCAACTGAACTTAATCCGGCTGATAATTTGTTTTCAGTTTGTGCCATTGTTTCTAAGATGCAACCACCCCGAACCTTCAGAAAAAACAAAACCGAATATCATTCTAATTCTTACAGATGATCAGGGCTGGGGAGATTTGAGCCACCACGGAAATCGAAATATCGCCACTCCGAATATCGACAACCTGGCAGAACGGGGAATAGCATTCGAAAACTTCTATGTAAGCCCGGTCTGCTCCCCTACCCGTGCCGAATTGCTGACCGGAAGGTATCATCCGCGCGGGGGCGTTTATTCCACGTCGGCTGGTGGCGAGC